>JBJEDP010000140.1:0-1538 GCA_051872175.1 Candidatus Limisoma sp. | reverse complement strand
GCAACGTCGTGTCGCGACGACTTGCGTACCGGTAGCGGACGCAACGACGGTCGCATAGCATTCACCGTCAACTCCGGCAACGATTGGCAAACACGCGCAGCCACCGACTCAACGGCTATCGAAACATATCATATTCAGCAAAAGGTAATGCCAATCATCGTTGGCAACGACACCCTTATGCTCACGCTGACCATCGAGCCCAACTTCGGCATCGACGCCCCCGCCCCCGCCGAAACCCGCTCGGCACCGGTAACAACAGCGACACTCACCGGCTTCCACACCGTTGCATACTGCCAAGATAACAGTCAACTATTCTTCAACGAAGAATACCCTTGGACAGACCATAGCAAACCCGTCGAAACCGGTCATTTCTGGCCCAACAACCGCCAATTGGCATTCTGCGCATATGCACTGCAAGAAATTAACAACACTTACGGATGCACTCCTGCTGACGACAACCAATTTTTTGGCACAATCGCCACAAGTTATGACTCAGCCAACAACCAACTTATAGGTAATTTTAACTATACATCACCATGCAATAATCATGACAATGGAGAATGGTGGAGAGACGCATTTGTACAACCGGACCCAATTATAGCAATTACCGAAAATAAGGAAAAGACCACAACTAATGAGAACGTAAGTTTGACATTCCATCATGCTCTCGCTGCCGTTCGTTTCCGTCTTGGCGATATTCCCGAAGACATATGGATTCAAGACTTAATATTGCGCAACGTTTTCAAATCCGGAAAATGCGATTTTAAACTTATAGACGATAACGTAAATTTTGAATGGTCAGGTCAAAACAACAAAGGCACATACGTTCAAGAAATCATTACCGGATATAGTATGTCCGACACGTCATCATCCGACCCGCTGAATCTCTACTGTAAAGATTCAAATGATACCGGTACTGCAGAATACGACGAGTCGACATTCTTCATCGTGCCTCAAAAATTTGAAGGAGAGAATGCCGGTGCTACAATCGAGTTGAAAACATCATTACGCAATAGCAAAAACTATAAAGAAACAGAAAAAGACTTTGCTTATGGAGAAGATGCAGAAAGTGGAATAATATATGTCACAAAAAAATTAGCCGAACTCTTACCGGAAGGGCTCAAAGCCGATACGCGCTATACGTTTACGCTCTCGGTTGCCGGTTCGATGGGCATCAGTGTAACCGACGACTGCTCGAGTACTGTTAAGGACAACGTCAAAATCACTAACACCGGAAAATCAACCGGCTGGGTACGTGCGGCGATTGTAGGTTGGTGGAAAAACACCGCCGGCAACATCGTAGCGCCGTGGAACGACCTCCCGAGTGAAACGTGCACTTACGGCACTTACGAATTGCCAACAAATTGGCCGACATACTGGGGAAAAGGTAGCGACGGATTCTTCTACTATCGTAGAACACTCTTGCCGGGTAAACAGACCGACGTTGACCTATTCACATCGTATACGCTCACTGGGAGCGCCCCGGTAACAGGTGCTGTGCTCGAAATCGACATCGTGGCACAAATCATCCGCAAAGA
>JBJEDP010000139.1:0-6655 GCA_051872175.1 Candidatus Limisoma sp. | reverse complement strand
CGACAGCAACCTCCCAGCCACCCATAAAGCACTTAAAGCGCCAGTCGCCTTGCGAACTCAATTGGAAACCAAAACCGGTCTTGGCTGTTTCGTCGAGGTTACCCGCGAGGTCGGTGTAGACGTTTTCCGCCCAACCGGTCACCATCATCGGATAGGTCTCGATGGCGCACCAAAGCGAAAATGTCAGTTGGTTGGTTACCGACGACAATGTCAACGGCGTGCGAACGTACGTCGACCAGCCGTCGAAGCGCAATGCGCCGCCAACGGCACCGTCGACCTGCTCGGGCGCGGTTTTTGCCGTCACCTCTACAGAGGTTCCACTGACGATTTCGGTCACCGCTCGGTTGCTCACCTCCATCGGAAAATGAGCGACGACGTCGGCTCCGGCGCTTGCCGTTGCTACTGCTGCTGCCAATGTTATTATTATTTTTTTCATTTGATTTGCTTGTCGTTGTTTTTGTCATAATTAAGGATAGAAGTCGGTAGGAAGCCCTCCGACTCCTATTCTCAAAAATACACTATTTACTCAAATAATTCAACACGTTTGTTGTAAATCGTTCGATGTTCGACTGGAATTCGTTGGGATTGCTGTTCTGATTCCATTCGTAAGCAGCAAGACCACAAGCGATTACGCGTCCGTTGTATTCGGTAGTCGGAACGAATTCAACCAAACCTGCGCAGCAGAAGTCGGTAACTTGACCCCAAGTAGCGAGAACGATTGACGTTGTGGCTGTTTCGAACGAGAAAATCACGTTAGGATTGCCGTCGAAACCGTAAGCGTTGCAGTCCCACATACAGTTGTGGTCTTCGCGACGACCCGGACCGATGAACGGGAAGGTTTCGTGAGCAAATTGGTCGCTTGTTGTCAAACCGTCGAACACTGGGTGGCTGCGATGGTCGTAAACGCCAACACCGATGTTTGCATTGATAGTCCAAATGTCGGTACCATCGCCACCGTCACCATCGGCAAACAGACGCGGAGCATATTGCTCGTCGATACGTCCAATCGGCACTACCAACTGAGTTGCATGGTTTGCAAGGAAGAGGTTACCGCCATCTTTGAGGAACGAGCGGAGGTTGCCGATAGTTGCGTCGGAAATCAACGAAGCGGGAAGTCGGTCGTAGCCTACGCCGATGAATGTGCGGTCGAGGTGAATCATAATCACCGAGTAGTCGTCGGGCGTAATGCCGAACAAATCATTCGGAGTCAATACAACGCCGTTGGGCACATTAGCCTGGAACCAGCGTGCAGAAGCTTGCTCGTCGTCGTCCTCGATTTCGTCGACGCTGTTGTAACCGATTAAGTAACCTATCTTAGCGGGAACAGCCTCAACGACGAAGCGTACGGTTTGACCTTCGGAAACGGTGCCGTCGGCATATTTAACTTTCACGGTGTAGCAAATTTCTTCGCCGGCGATGGCACGTTTTACGAAGTAAGACGTTGCTGCGCCTTCGAGGTCGACGGCGTCGGTGTTGTTAGCCACCACTTGCACGCCTGAGATGTCGTCGCGTTGAGGAAGTGTCCATGTCAAGGTCACACTGCGTCCCTCTACACTGTACTGCAAATCGCTAACGGTCGGACGTTGCGGTGCGTTGGGATATTCGATGTCGCTGCACGATGCCATTGAAATTATCATGGCTACCGCTGCTATGGCATATAAGCCTACTTTCTTTATTGCGTTCATAATTAGTTCAATTTTAAGGTATTATTCATAAAGACCACCTGAATTTTGTACTTCCGAAAGCGGAATAGCCAAGAAGATTTCGTCGTTAGTCATTGTAGCATCTTCAAGATACTGGCGAAGCACTTGCTCGCTGCGGAAATATTTGTTCATAGTTTCCACTACGATGCCCCAACGTACGAGGTCGAACCAACGATGGCCTTCCATAGCCAATTCGAGGCGACGTTCCATACGAACTGCTTTGCGTGCGTAATCTTGCGTCCAGCCGGCTGCCGGATATTGACCGACTGCGTAGTTTGCTTTCATCGGGTTGAGGTCGACGGGCGAATAAGCGCCGTCGATACTGCGGTCGGCTTTAGCACGCACTTGGTTGATGAGTTGGCGAGCGCCTTCGAGGTCGCTGCCGGTTTCAATCAAAGCCTCAGCCTTTAGCAAGAGGATGTCGGCGTAGCGAATCAAGCAGAAGTTGAGAGCGGATGCGCCCCAGGGCCAGCCTTGTACCATGTCGGACGACGACGGGTCGATCAAACCTTTCTTGCCGGAATATTCGCCGTAGACGTCGTAAGCACGGCACTAACCTTTGGTGTAGAGATGTCCGCGGAAGGGTAAGCCGATACGACCGACGGTGAAGTCCAAACGCGGGTCGACGTTGCCTTCGTAGTCGGAAGTGACGTTGACGTCGTTGAACGTGTCGAGATACGGAAGACCGTTTTCGTCGGTGCGGAAGGCGTTGACGAGGTTCTGGCTTGCAAGGAAGAAGTCGTCGCCGCTACCGAAGAGGTTGCCGTCGGAATAAGTCGTATTCAACAGGTTCGACCAGTTGATATGTGCATTATTGTTGGCTGTCGAGCATTGGATGGCGAGGATTGACTCTTTTTGGTTGTTAAACTCAATCTTCGACATGTCGAGGAAGTTGTTGTAGAGTTCGTACTTATGACTATTGATAACGTAGTCGCTGTAAGTAATCACGTCGTTCCAATCGGAAGTGAAAGCACAAACTTTAGCCATAATTGCGGCTGCAACAAATTTGCTGACACGACCTGCCGCTACTTGAGTCTCGGGAAGGTTCTCCCAGCCGTATTTGAGGTCGTCTTTGATGAAGCCGAAGATTTCGTCGCGAGTAAATTCATCGTAGCGAACAGTCTTGGCGTCGGAAGTTTCAGTGATGTAAGGAATGCGCTCGAAAACGCGAATCAAGTCGAAATAGTAGAAAGCGCGAAGGGTGCGCAATTCAGCCAAATAAGTTTCTTTGTCGCCGACGTTCGACTCCGAGATAGCGTTCATAGCTTGATGGCAACGCGAAATGGCGAAATAGTTGTTTTGCCACTTGTTGAGGTTCGACACGTTGTCGCTGGTGAGGTTGGAGATTTCGAGTTGGTGGATGTTAGCCTCCATCGACACACCGCCACCGCCTTTATAAGCGTCGTCGCTGCGCACGTCGAAAATCCAGTTTGTCGACGGACCTGCAAAAGCCTCGTTGTTGCCGAAATAGTGAGCCTCCAAGCCGGCATAAGCGGCTGCCATAAGGCCTTCGATAGCCGACTCATCGATTTGGTCTGCCGTAAATTGTCCGGTCGGCTTCTTGTCGAGCATATCGTCGCACGAGCTTACTATAGCCACAGCAGCAACTGCCAACGACGCTACCGACAAATTCTTGATATATCTAAAAACTTTCATATCTGTAATTTTTCTGGTTGGATAATTGTTAGAATTGAACATTTACGCCGAAGGTGTAAGTGCGCGGTGTCGGGTACGGACCGTTGTCGACGCGTGCGCCGTAGCCGCCAAGAGGAAGTTCGGGGTTCAAGCCGCTGTAGCCGGTTGCCGTAAATACGTTTTCTACCTGTGCATATAGGCTCAGACTTTCAGCCTTGATTTTCTTCAAGATGTTGGTCGGGAAACTGTATTGCAATTTGAGGTATTTCATCTTGACGTATGTGCCGTCTTCTACGTAGTAGGTCGACATGCGCATTTCGTTGTTGTTGTCGACAACGGAGATTGCCGGAATCGAAGAATTGCGGTTTGTTTCCGACCAAGCGTTGAGGATGTCGGCACCACGGTTGGTGGAGATGATACCGTAGCTCATGAAGTCGAGCTGACGTTTTGTGGTGTTGTAGACGTCGAATCCGAATTCGCCGGTGAAGAATGCGCTGAGTGTGAAGCCTTTCCAACGGAGGTCGAGGTTAAGACCTGCCGTGAAGTCGGGGTTCGGGTCGCCGATGATGCATTGGTCTTTGTCGTTGATAACGCCGTTGCCGTCGAGGTCACGATACATCAAGCGGCCAACGTCGGCGCCTTGTTGGATGGCGTGGTTGCTGACTTGGTCTTTGTTTTGGAAGATGCCGTCGACTACGTAACCGTAGTAGATGCCCATCGGCTCGCCTTCGATGAGACGATAGTCGCCACCGACGTTTTTCACCATATTATTATACTTCACGAGTTTGTTCTTATAGCGCGACAAGTTGAGGTTTGCGCCCCACGAGAAGTCGCCGTATTCCGGACTGCGATAGTCGATGGTAAGTTCGAAACCTTTGTTTTCCATATCGCCGGTGTTCATCCAACGAGCAGCGTTTTCGCCTTCGACGGAGAGTGTCGGCGGAACGGTAAGCATGTCTTTTGTCTTCTTGATGTAGTAGTCCATGCTCACGCTGAGGCTGTTCTTAATCAAGCCGAAATCCAAACCGATGTTGGTCTGTGTGGTTGTTTCCCATTTCAGGTCGGGATTACCGGTGGTTGCAGCGATGATACCTGCCACGGTGTTGGTGTTTGAGCCGTAGAGGTCGTAAGCGCCGCTGCCGATGTTGTAAGCGTAAGTGCTGTAGGCTGCATAGTTGTTGCTGATGGCGGCGTTACCGTTTTGACCCCAGCCGATACGAACTTTACCGTCGGTAAGGATATCGTTTTTGGGGAAGAATTCTTCGTTGGTGAAGCGCCAAGCGCCGGAGAATGCGGGGAATACGCCCGAATTGTTGTCCTTGTAGAGGCGCGAAGTGGCGTCGCGACGGATGATTGCCGAAAGGAGGTAACGGTCGGCATAGTTGTAGTCAGCCTTTGCGAAGAGCGAGAACAAAGCCCATTCAGCGCAGCCGCCACCGTTGGTTTGTGTGCCTTCGCCGGAGTCGATGTTCATGTAGTTGTCGTCTTCGAAAGCATATTCAGCACGCCAAGCGTCGAGGTTTTGATATTTGTAAGAGATTGCCTCAACACCGCCCAACACGTTCAGGTTGTGTTTCTTAACTGTCAAGTTGTAGTTTGCTGTGTTGGTCCATGTCCAAGTGTCGCCTTGACCGTAGCCGCGGCTCATGCTGTTCATGTCCGACTCTTGAATCTTGCGGTTGAGCGTACGATTGAAATATTGGATATGCTCGATACCGATGTTGCTCTTGAGCGTAAGACCTTTGACGGGATAAACTTCCAAGAATGCATTACCGAAGATACGCCAGCTTTCGTTGCTGTTGTCACGACCATTATAGAGTTCGTGAACCGGGTTGGCGATATCGCTTGCACAAAGTGCCAACGGGTTGGTGAAGTTGCCTTCGCTGTCGCGTACGGGGATTGCCGGGTGTTGACGCATTGCAGTGTACGGAATGCCGCGGTCGTCATTTGTGCCGTAACCGCGATTATTCCATTGAGCAACCATGAAGTTTTCGCCCACTTTTACATAATCGCAAATGTTGTAGGTCGAGTTCATACGAGCCGAATAACGACGATAGAACGTGTAGTCCATCAAGCCGTTTTGGTCGATAAAGTTGCCCGAGAACATCATTGAGCCTTTAGAGCCGCTGTTGGTGATTGTTGCAGTCACGTTGTGAGTAACCGAATTGTTGTACACCTCGTCTTGCCAATCGGTGTTGGAAGCGCGAACGAGTCCGGCAGCATCGAGATATTCGACGAGTTGCGGAGTGTCGCCGTTGCCGTAGAACGGATGACTCGGCTTGAGACCGGCATTCTTGTTGGCTAACCAATAAGCTTCGCCCCATTGCTCAGCGCTAAGCATGTCGTAAGTCTTTGTCGGCGTGCTGACGCTGCAAGAATAACCGACGTTGACGGTCAATTTGTCGCCCTTACCGTTCTTGGTTGTAATAATGATAACGCCGTTAGCTGCACGCGAACCGTAGATCGACGCCGAAGCGGCATCTTTCAGCACTTGAATCGACTCGATGTCGGCAGGGTTGATTGAGTTAAGGTTTTCGGTAGTCGGAACGCCGTCGACAATGTAAAGCGGGTCGTTGCCGTTGACCGTACTCATACCGCGCACGCGAATGCTTGTGCCGCCGCTACCCGGAGCTTGGTCGGTGATAATTTGCACACCTGCCAACTTACCTTGCATACTGCTAAGCATGTTCGGGTTGGATTCGCTCAACGGATTTTTGAGGTTCATCACCGAAACCGCACCCGTAAGGTCTTTCTTACGTTGTGTGGTGTAACCGGTAACTACGAGTTCGTCCATCATCTGCGCATCTTCTTCCAACACAATGTTGACAGTCGGCGCTGCTTTGACGGTTACTGACTTATAGCCTATATAAGATACGGTGATGGTTGCATTTCCGGGTACTTTAAGTACGAAATTGCCATCGAGGTCGGTTGCCGTACCTACATTGGGACTATTGGTTTGCACTACGGAGGCGCCGATTATCGGCTCCCCATCGGATTTTGAGGTAATGGTTCCTTTGACGGTTATTGCGTTTTGAGCCATCAGCCCGAGAACGCTGCAAAGGAAGCATAGACTAAAAATTAATTTTTTCATACATGTAAGTATTGGTTTTAGTTAGTTACGTGATTCTAAGGCATTATTGCTTTTGCTGCTCAAAATTAAAATTGCGCCGTTGCTCGCTCTATAAAAATCGTTTCATAAAGTTGTAATTTTGTTACTTATGTTATATAACAGATAGTTACGTTGCGGCTGTGAATCAATATTTCTGTTATTTGTATCAAAATTTTTACCGACTTATAGAGCGCACCTCTACGACCCC
>JBJEDP010000138.1:0-6658 GCA_051872175.1 Candidatus Limisoma sp. | reverse complement strand
TTCGTAGAACGGGTGATGGGTATACGAAGTGATAGAAATGTAGTTGTTCATGTCGAGTCCCAACGATTGTGCGAACGATTGCGGGGTGTAGGTTTTGCCGCGGTAGGTGAATGTCTCGGGCTCTTTGCCGAGGTATGCGTCGAGGATGCCCTTGTAGCCTTCAAACCACTTTGTGCTGAGTTTTTTGTTGGGATTTTTTGCTATTTCTTCGAGGTAGGCGGTAAGCACGCGGATGAGTTCGCTGTGGACGTGCTTGTCTTCGCCGTATTGCAGCCCGGTGTAGACGCTGTCGGGCACGATGCCGTAGTTTTTCCAAACATAGGGCACGTCGAGTGTGCCGCCGCCTTCAGCGAAGTTGGTTTTGCCGTAGTAGCGGATGAATTTGCGTGCTTTCTCGAGGTAGCAGTGGCGCACGACGAACATTTCCGACAGGTCGTATTCGCCTTTGCCCGTGCGGAGCAACTCGTCTTCGAAGAACGAGATGCCGGAGAAGCTCCAGCACGTTCCCGTGATGTTTTGGTCTTTGACCGACGTGGTCGGATTGACTTTTACGTCGGTGAAGATGAATGATGTATCGGCTTTTTCCGCCGCTTTTTTCTTGGCTGCGAAAGCTGTGGCGCTGCTCATGGTAACGCATACAGCCAATGCTAATTTTAATAATTTCGTATTCATATGTTTTTATGTTGTTAATATTCGTCCCACGATTTTATTTCGATATCGTCGATGCTGTAACGATGGATGGCGTCGACAAATGCGGATGCCAGTCGCGCGTTGGTCAGCAACGGCACGTTGAGGTCGATGGCGGCGCGGCGTATCTTGTAGCCGTTGCTCAACTCTTGGCTTGTCAAGTTTTTCGGGATGTTGACCACAATGTCGATTTCTTTGTTGTGGAGCATCTCGAGTGCTTGCGGTGTTTGCCCGATTTCGCTGGGCCAGTACACGCGGATTGCCGGTATGTTGTTATCGAAGAGATACTTATACGTACCGCCTGTGGCGTAGATTTTGTAGCCCATTTCGTAGAGGCTGGCGGCTGCGTCGAGCATGTCGGCTTTTTGCTTGGCGGAACCTGTGCTGAGTAGCACCGAGCGTTTCGGAATCTTGTAGCCTACGGAGAGCATCGACTTGAGGATGGCTTCCGACGTGTCGTCGCCCAAGCATCCCACTTCGCCGGTCGACGACATGTCGACACCGAGCACCGGGTCAGCGCCTTGCAGACGCGAGAAGGAGAACTGCGACGCTTTGATGCCGACGTAGTCGAGGTCGAAGGCGCTGCCGCCGGGACGCTCTACGTCGATGCCCAGCATTACGCGCGTTGCGAGGTCGATAAAGTTGATTTTCAGTACTTTCGACACGAAGGGGAAACTTCGTGAGGCGCGCAGGTTACATTCTATCACCTTGATATCGTTGTTCTTGGCAAGATACTGTATGTTGAACGGTCCGGAGATGTTGAGTGCCTTGGCGATTTGGCTCGAAATCTTTTTGATGCGACGCACGGTCTCGACGTAGAGTTTCTGCGGCGGGAATTGGATGGTTGCGTCGCCGGAGTGTACGCCGGCAAACTCAATGTGTTCGGAGATTGCGTATGCTTTGATTTCGCCGTTTTGCGCCACGGCGTCCATTTCGATTTCTTTGGCGTGTTGGATAAACTCGGTAACGACCACGGGATGCTCTTTCGACACGTTTGCCGCGAGTTTGAGGAATCGCTCGAGTTCGTCGTCGTTCGAGCATACGTTCATTGCGGCGCCGGAGAGCACGTACGACGGGCGCACGAGCACGGGGTAGCCCACTTCGCCGACGAATTCTTCGATGTCGGCCATCGACGTAAGTTCGCGCCAGCGCGGTTGGTCGATGCCGAGGCGGTCGAGCATCGACGAGAATTTGTGGCGGTCTTCGGCGTTGTCGATGCTTTTTGCCGACGTGCCGAGGATGTTCACTCCGGCGGCGTCGAGGCGTGTTGCCAGGTTGTTGGGGATTTGTCCGCCGGTGGAGAGTATCACGCCGTGGGGTGTCTCAAGGTCGATGATGTCCATCACGCGCTCGTAGGTGAGTTCGTCGAAGTAGAGGCGGTCGCACATGTCGTAGTCGGTCGACACGGTTTCGGGGTTATAGTTTATCATCACGCTGCGCCAGCCTTCGCGTTGCACGGTCATCAGCGCGTTGACACTACACCAGTCGAACTCTACGCTGCTGCCGATGCGGTATGCGCCGGAGCCGAGCACAACGACCGAGCGTCCGTCGCCCTCGTAGTCGATGTCGTGTTCGCTGCCGTTGTAGGTCAGGTAGAGGTAGTTGGTCTGTGCGGGATATTCAGCGCCGAGGGTGTCGATTTGCTTAACCACGGGGGTTATGCCGAGGCTCTTGCGCAGGTTGCGCATTTCGAGTAGCGAGGCGTTGTCCATGCTGCTTTTGAGCACGGCGCGCGCTATCTGGAAGTCGGTGAAGCCTTGTTCTTTGGCTGTGCGTATCAGTTCGGCGGGCAGTTCGTTGAGGCTGCTGTAGCTTTCGAGTTGACGTGCCGTGGTCAGCAGGTTGTAGAGGCGGTAGAGGAACCAGCGGTCGATTTTCGTCAGTTCGTGCACTTTCTCTACGTCGTAGCCTTTGCGGAATGCCGATTCGATGACGAAGATGCGCTTATCGGTAGGCTCTTTGAGGGCTTGGTCGATGTCGCCGACGTTGATGGCTTTGTTTTCGATAAATCCGTGCATGCCTTGTCCAATCATGCGCAATCCTTTTTGGATGGCTTCTTCGAAGGTGCGGCCGATTGCCATCACTTCGCCGACTGACTTCATCGACGAGCCGATTTCTTTCTTCACGCCGTGAAATTTGCCGAGGTCCCAACGCGGTATCTTGCAGACTACGTAGTCGAGTGCCGGCTCGAAGAATGCCGACGTCACTTTGGTTACGGTGTTGTTGAGGTCGAACAGTCCGTAGCCGAGTCCGAGTTTGGCAGCGATGAAGGCGAGGGGATAGCCTGTGGCTTTCGACGCCAGGGCGCTACTGCGGCTCAAACGGGCGTTGACTTCGATGACGCGATAGTCCATCGACTGCGGGTCGTAGGCATACTGCACGTTGCATTCGCCGACGATGCCGATGTGGCGGATTATCTTGATGGCGAGGCTGCGCAGCAGGTGGTAGTCGTCGTTCGACAGTGTCTGCGACGGGGCTACGACGATGCTTTCGCCGGTGTGGATGCCCAGCGGGTCGAAGTTTTCCATGTTGCAGACGGTGATGCAGTTGTCGTAGCGGTCACGCACCACTTCGTATTCCACTTCTTTCCAGCCTTTCAACGACTTCTCGACGAGCACTTGCGGCGAGAACGAGAGCGCTTTTTCGGCGATTGCGATGAGTTGTTCGCGGTTGTCGCAGAATCCGCTGCCAAGACCGCCGAGTGCGTATGCCGCGCGGACTATCACGGGATAGCCCAAGCGGTCGGCTGCGGCGAGGGCGTCGTCGATGGTGTCGACGGCTTCGCTCTTGATGGTTTTTATGTCGATTTCGTCGAGCCGCTTCACGAAGAGTTCGCGGTCTTCGGTGTCCATTATGGCTTGCACGGGTGTGCCGAGCACTTCCACGCCGAGGCGTTCGAGCGTGCCCGATTGATAGAGCTCGACGCCGCAGTTGAGGGCGGTCTGTCCGCCGAAGGCGAGCAGGATGCCTTGCGGACGCTCTTTCTCGATGACTTTTTCAACGAAGTAGGGTGTTACCGGCAGGAAGTAGATTTTGTCGGCAAAGCCTTCCGAGGTCTGCACGGTGGCGATGTTGGGGTTGATGAGCACCGTGGTGATGCCTTCTTCTTTGAGGGCTTTGAGGGCTTGCGAGCCGGAGTAGTCAAATTCGCCGGCTTCACCGATTTTCAGCGCGCCCGAGCCGAGAAGTAATACTTTGTTTATGTTTTTTATATTGTCAGTCATAACCCGAGGTGTTTAGAGGAGTTTAACGAAATCGTCGAAGATGAAGTCGGTGTCGAGCGGACCGCCGCATGCTTCGGGGTGGAATTGTGCGGAGAAGAACGGCTTGGTGCGATGGCGTATGCCTTCGTTGGTGTTGTCGTTCATGTTGACGAACAGCGGTTCCCAGTCGTCGGGTAGGGTAGAGCCGTCGACGGCGAAGCCGTGGTTTTGCGACGTGATGAAGCAGCGATTCGTGCCCACTTGGCGCACCGGTTGGTTGTGGCTGCGGTGACCGTATTTGAGTTTATAGGTGGTTGCTCCGGCGGCTTTGGCGAGCAGTTGGTTGCCCATGCAGATGCCGCAGACGGGGCGGTCGCCGCCGAGGGCTTTGCGGATGTTGGCAACGGTACGGTCTGCCATAGCGGGGTCGCCGGGGCCGTTGGAGATGAACAGTCCGTCGTAGTCGATTGTCGTGAAGTCGTAGTCCCAGGGCACGCGCACTACTTTGACGCCGCGGCGCACGAGCGAGCGTATGATGTTGTTTTTCACGCCGCAGTCGACGAGCACGACGGTCTTGTCGCCGCTACCGTAGGTGATTACTTTCGTGCAACTTGCTTCTGCCACGAGGTTCCGGCTGTTGGGGTCGTCGAAGTCGGTCGGCGTGCAGCCTTCAACGGTGATGCGTCCGAGCATCGAGCCTTTTTCGCGGAGTCGCTTGGTGAGCGCGCGGGTGTCGATGCCGTAGATGCCTGCCACGTTTTCGGCTTCAAGCCAGTCGGCGAGGCTGCGTTCTGCCAGCCAGTGGCTGTAGCGGAACGAGTAGTCTTGACAGACGATGGCTTCCGGATGGATGCGTTCGCTCTCGACGTAGGTTTCCAGCCCGTCGGCGACGGCGGCTGTCGGCGGTACTCCGTAGTTGCCCGCCAGCGGATAGGTTGTCACTAAGATTTGCCCTTTGTACGACGGGTCGGTAAGGCTTTCGGGATAGCCTGTCATGGCTGTGTTGAACACCACTTCGCCGGCGCATGCTTTGCGGCTGCCGAACGATTTTCCTTCATACACTGTCCCGTCTTCCAATTCGAGTACGGCTTTTACTGTCTCTATCATATATACCTTCTTGGAATTGTTGCTAATTTGTCTTTTTTATAGAGAATTTCCGACGTCGAACCTGCTTTGTGAGCAGGCTCCGCGTCGGAAAAGCATATCATTTCGTTTTTGTAGTCTACCGAATACGAAATATTACGGTTCATTCTCTCTTTGTTTTTGCAAAGATAGTAATTGTTTCGTTATTGTGAAAATATTTGCTTGAAAAAGGCTCGTTAGAGCATCGATTTGATTACTTCGAATGCTTTTTCGAGTATTGTGTCGCGTCCGTTGGCGCGGTCGGCGTCGGTCATGTCGACGCGACAGCCTTCCGTGGGGTCGACGCCGAATTCGGTGAGTCGGCGGTCGGCGTCGTAGATTGGCGCGGCGCTGAAGCGCACTCCCCAGCCGTTGGGAAGTTCTGAGGTGAAGGGCATTCCGCAGCCGCCGCCGGTGGTGTCGCCGACGATGCGCACGCCGGGGAGGGTCTTCATTATCGACACGAAGTTGTTGGCGGCGCTGAACGTGGCACGGTTGGTGAGCACAACGACGGGCTTATAGTAGCGCACGTGCGACGTCGACGGCTCGAGGTAGTAGGGGTAGGGCTCGGAGAAGTCGTCGTGGGCGGGTCCGCGTTTGTGACTGATATATCCGGCGAGGGTTTTTTCTTTCATAAACCGTCGGGCGAGGATTTCGGCGTTGGTGAGCAGTCCGCCGCCGTTGTCGCGCACGTCGATGACGAGTCCGTCGGTGGTGGCGAGGTAGGCGAGCACCAGGTCGAGGTTGCCTTCGCCGATGCTGTTTTCGAACGACTCGTAGTGCATATAGCCGATGTTGTTCTTGAGTATTTGGTAGTCGATGCCGTTGACGCGTCGATAGTCGAAATTGAGGTAGTGTTCGCGGATGAGCCGTTCGTCGTAGTTGGTGGGATATTGTTCCCAAATCCAGTAGCGCGACACGTCGAAGGTCGAAATCAGGTTGGTATGTCCGTCTTGGAGGGTTTTGAGCATGTCGCTGAGCACGCGGAAGAGTTCTTCGGAGGTCATCGACGGCGAAATCTTGGCGGC
The DNA here is from genome assembly GCA_051872175.1 of Candidatus Limisoma sp. Lineage (GTDB taxonomy): Bacteria > Bacteroidota > Bacteroidia > Bacteroidales > Muribaculaceae > Limisoma. The sequence goes on along the minus strand of JBJEDP010000138.1, from coordinate 618 downwards.
GTATTCGACCTTAACGGCTTGCCAATCAACGTCTTTGTATTCGAAGAAGCAGTAGTGTTCGTCGATAATCGACCAGAGTGCCTCGAAATTCCCCTGCGGATTGTTGGCATATTCCTCCACGTCGTGGCAAGAATGGCAAGTAGCACCGATAAGGGTAAGTATGAGATATGTGAAGTAACGTTTCATTTGTTTAGTACCATTCAATAAATAGGGCGGAAAGGAAATCCCATCCGCACGTCGGACCGCGCCTTGGTAGCACATCAGCGGAGAGCGGAGAGCGGAGAGCGGAGAGTGGAGAGCGGAGAGCGGAGAGCGGAGAGGTTCTCGTCCCTCGTACCTCTTAACTCGTCCCTTTCGTCCCACCGTAGGGTCGCGCCTTGGTAGCACATCAGCGGAGAGCGGAGAGGTTCTCGTTCCTCTTAACTCGTCCCTTTGATGTCCTTAGCGGAGAGCGGAGAGCGGAGAGCGTAGAGGTTCTCTTACCTCTTACCTCTTACCTTTTACCTTTTATCTCTTACCACGTCGGGAAATTCCACCCGTATGAGGCGAGTTGCGACTCGGCGTCTTTGCGGATGATTTGTGCCACGATGTCGATTTCGAGCACAGCACCTGTTACCG
>JBJEDP010000137.1:0-6686 GCA_051872175.1 Candidatus Limisoma sp. | reverse complement strand
CGAATCGTGCCGGGATAGATGTCTTGGTCAAGAAGTTCTTCGGGGCTCAACTGCGAGTGGGTTGTGCTTGCCGGGTGGATGACGAGCGACTTGACGTCGGCAACGTTGGCGAGCAACGAGAAAATCTTCAGGCTGTCGATAAAGCGGAATGCCTCTTCCTGACCGCCGGCAATCTCAAACGTAAAGATACTTCCGGCTCCGTTGGGGAAATACTCATTGTAGAGAGCATTGTCGGGGTGAGATGCCAACGACGGGTGGTTGACTTTGCGCACTTTAGGATGATTTTTCAAGAAATCGACCACTTTAAGTGTGTTCTCAACGTGACGCTCAACGCGAAGCGACAGCGTTTCGAGTCCTTGCAAGAGGATGAATGCATTGAACGGGCTAAGCGTAGCGCCGGTGTCGCGCAGCAGAATGGCGCGAATTCTAACGGCGTAGGCTGCCGGACCGGCTGCATCAACAAAGCGCACACCGTGATAACTTGCTGTTGGTTCGGTCAACTGCGGGAATTTGCCGGATGCAACCCAGTCGAATTTGCCGGAATCGACAATCACACCACCCAACGACGAACCGTGACCGCCGATAAATTTAGTTGCCGAATGGACAACGATGTCTGCGCCGTGCTCTATCGGACGAATCAGGTAAGGAGTTCCGAATGTGTTGTCGACAATCAACGGAATCTTGTTTTCGTGGGCGATTGCCGCAACTTTTTCTATATTGATGATATTACTGTTGGGGTTTCCAAGAGTTTCGATGTAGATAGCCTTCGTGTTGGGACGAATGGCGGCGCTGAAGTTGTTCAAATCTTCCGGGTCGACGAAAGTTGTCTCAATGCCGTAAGGAGGCAAAGTGTGCGCCAAAAGATTGTAAGTACCACCGTAGATGGTCTTTGCAGCCACGATGTGGTCGCCTTGACCGGCTATGTTAAGAATAGAATAGGTAACGGCGGCTGCTCCCGAAGCAACTGCAAGACCTGCCACACCGCCTTCGAGCGCAGCTACGCGGTCTTCGAACACGCCCTGCGTTGAGTTGGTCAAGCGGCCATAGATATTACCGGGGTCTTGCAAGCCAAAACGCGCTGCGGCGTGCGCCGAGTTGTGGAATACGTACGACGTGGTTTGATAGATAGGCACCGCGCGGGCATCGGTTGCCGGGTCGGCTTGTTCTTGTCCTACATGTAACTGAAGTGTCTCGAAATGTAATTTGTTTGTTGCCATAATATCTTCGTTTTTTGTTATTTTCTACGGCAAAGTTACATTCAGCAGATTTTTAGCACAACAAAAAGCACTTTATTTGGATATTTTTTCTACCTTTGTACTGTTTAAAAGAAAATAATCAAAGACAACAGCCAAAAACCGTAACCTTAACAGAAAATTCATCTTATGGACTCATTAGACAAAATTGACATAGAAATTTTGCGCTGCTTGCAAGAAAATGCGCGACTGACCACGAAAGAGCTCGCGGCGAAGGTGCACCTGTCGACTACGCCGGTCTACGAACGCCAACGTCGACTTGAGCGCGAAGGCTTCATTCGCCGCTACGTTGCCGTGGTCGATGCCGACAAACTGAAGAAAGGATTCACCGTGTTTTGCTCGGTCAAACTGCATCCGCTCAACCGCGACATCGCCAACAACTTTTGCGAGCGCATCCGCACCATCCCCGAGGTGACGGAATGCTACAACATCTCCGGGCAATACGACTATATGTTGAAAATTTGCGCCCCCGACATGAAATACTACCAGCAATTCGTGCTCAACGTGCTCGGGCAGATTGACTGCGTCGGCTCGATAGAGAGCACGTTCGTTATGGAGCATGTGAAATATGAATACGGCGTACCTCTCGACCGATAGTCTTAGTTGCCCGAAAACAGCGTCGTGAAGCCCACCAAGCGGTCGTATCGACATCCCGTCGGACGATTGTAGACGTAGACGGTATACTCGTTGACGGTCTGATAGAAGTCGCCCTCAACGACTGCCGGATTGGGCTTTCCACCGTCGCCGACCCAAAAATATTGATAGTTGTACGCACCCATCTTCACGAGCAGCTCTGTCTCGTAGCGCTGCTCGTTGTGATTGTAGTACATACGGTTTGCCGGATTACACTGATTCTGCGTAAATTCGCCGACCACATACATATTTCCGTTTTGCAATTCGGGCATTGCCAATGCGAAATGGGCTACCATATATTCCGCTTGGGTGTCGCTGCGGTCCACATCGCTTTGACGAATGGTAAACCGTCCGAACTGGGTGCGGTCGTAGGTATAACTGTCGTAAGCGCGCGGCTCATCGACTTTTAGGATGACGTGGTAGTACGGTTCGTTGAATTGGTAGTAGTCGACGCCCATGCCGTGGTAGTTGGTCGTTACCGCCTCAAAACGGCGATATTCGTTGCCCGCGGGGAAAATCAGGCTGCGATTGTGCTCGAAAAAGGCTCTGCGCGACGCCACGCGCTGCGGCTGATTGACAGCGACAACATTGTCGGTGCGTCCATTCTGCACAACGCGCACCTTCAAATCCTGATACATATTGTCGACCGCGTAATTGCGCGTATCGACCTCCACACTGAGTTGCTGGTGACGTTGGTTATAGTCGATGTCGGTGCGACTCGTCACCGCCGGAATCACGTCGACCTTTTCTTCGTAGAGCGAAAAGCGCACTTGCAGGCACACGTTGTCAGGCTCGTGCTCGGGATAGACCTTCAGCAGATAGTTGCCCGAAATCGTCGGACTGATATCGTCGTTCGGCAACGTCAGCGCGTAGTGGACGTAGTTGACGAGCGTGCCCGACGAATAGGCGTAGTCGGTAATCTCCGCCTCGTTGAAGCCGTCGACATATTCCGAATCGACAAGCATCGACGGCTGCCAATCGGCATCGCAATGCGTCACCGAATAGCGCAGATATTGCATCTCCGGGCTTAGTTGGTCGAACTCCACACGAATGCGACTATCGCCGCCGAGGAGGACTACAGGAGCAACAAAATCGTTGCCTTCGACCGCCACCTTGAGCGACCTAAACGAGCTGTCGAACACTCGCGTCGACGTGTCGACCCGCTGTTGCGCACTCGCTGCCAAAGCAACGACGGCAACAAAAATCGATGCAATTCTTCTTACGACTACCATACTATAGGCGTTTTGCCGTGCTCGACCAAATAGGCATTGGCACGCGAAAAATGATGATTGCCGAAAAATCCGTGGTAAGCCGACAGAGGCGATGGATGTGCCGACTCGAGCACCAAATGCTTCGAACGGTCGATGACGGCGCCCTTTCGCTTTGCATAATTTCCCCAAAGCAGAAAGACGAGCTGCTCACGACGTGCTGAAAGCGCCGCCACGGCAGCATCGGTAAACTGCTCCCAGCCGTGTCCTTGATGCGAAGCCGCCTGATGTGCACGCACCGTCAGCGTAGCGTTGAGCAGCAACACTCCCTGACGTGCCCATCGCGTCAAGTCGCCCGACGTCGGGATAGGCGCGCCGGTGTCGGCATTGACTTCTTTGAAAATGTTGACCAACGACGGCGGCATCTGCACGCTGTCGCCCACGGAAAAGCACAGCCCGTTGGCTTGCCCGTAGTTGTGATACGGGTCCTGACCGAGAATCACCACCTTGACTTCGTCGAAAGGCGTTGCGTCGAAGGCGGCAAATATCTTGTTGCCCGGCGGAAACACAGCCTCAGCCGTGCGATATTCCTCGCGGACAAACTCCGTAAGGCGCACAAAATAGTCCTTCTCAAACTCTTCGCTTAGGACCGTTTTCCAACTGTTTTCTATCCTTACATCCATATTGCACTAAACCAAACGAGGCGCGTCAAAGCATCGCTCGACACACCTCGTTAAACTTTTTGCGAACGATATTCTTAGAAGGGAAGGTCGTCGCTTGCCTCCTGAGTAAATGTGGGAGGCGGAGGCACGGGAGCGCCTGCCGTCTGAGTCGGAACAGTGCCGGCAGGTTGTTGCGGAGCCTCGGCAGTAGCCGGTTCAGCCTTCCAACCGCGGATGCTTGTATACCAACGGCCGTTGTATTCGCGGCTCTCGATGTCGAACGACAAACGAACGCGGTCGCCTACGTTCAACGGAAATTGGTCAGACTTGTCGCCAAAGAAGTCAAAGTGAACCTTCTTGGGATAAGAATCCTCAGTCTCGAGGACATATTCTTGTTTCTTCCAGTTATTTCCCGCTTGCGAAACGCCGCTTTGCAACGGCAATTTCAAAATAATTTTTCCAACTATTTCCATTATATGTGTTATTTGAATTTTTGTTATTGCGTTTTGCAAAGTTAATCCTTTTCGATTAACCACCAAAATTTTCAAGCGAAAACAAAATAAAAAAAAGCCGCAAGGTCGAGGAGACGATGCGGCTTAGTAGGTATGTCTAACCGAGAAATTATTCGGCAACGACTTCGAATGGGATTTCAACAGAAACCTCTTTGTGAAGTTTCAAAGTAGCGTTGTAAGAACCAACTTCTTTAACAGCGCCTTTGATGTTGATAACCTTACGGTCGATGTTGAAGCCAAGTTTTTCGAGGGCTTCAGCGATTTGGATGCTGTTGACAGAGCCGAAGATAGTTCCTGTCGAACTTGTTTTAGCACCGATAGTGAGCGCTACGCCTTCCAACGATGCAGCAAGAGCCTCAGCGTCGGCTTTGATTTTAGCCAACTTGTGAGCGCGTTGCTTTTGGTTCTCAGCCAACACTTTCAATGCAGATTCTGAAGCGATAACAGCCTTACCGGTGGGGATGAGGTAGTTTCTGCCGTATCCGCTCTTAACCTCTACTACATCATCTTTGTAGCCAAGGTTCGCTACGTCTTCTTTTAATATGATTTTCATAACTGTAATCTTCTAAATAATTATTTCATCAAGTCTGTCACATAAGGAAGCAAAGCCAAGTGGCGTGCACGTTTAACGGCGCGAGCAACACGACGTTGGAACTTCAAAGAAGTACCGGTGATGCGACGCGGCAAAATTTTGCCTTGCTCGTTGAGGAATTTCTTCAAGAATTCCGGATCCTTATAGTCGATATACTTAATGCCACTCTTTTTGAAACGGCAGTATTTTTTCTTCTTTACGTCAACCGACAGCGGGGTCAAATATCTGATTTCCGATTGTGATTGTGCCATGTCTTAGTCCTCCTTTGTTTCGTTAGCGTTAGTCTTTGCTGCACGCAGATTTCTACGCTTTTCAGCATATTCTGCTGCATACTTATCCAAGCGGAATGTCAAGAAGCGAAGCACGCGCTCGTCGCGGCGATACTCTGTTTCCAACTTCTTAAGAACCGCAGGTTCTGCTTCAAACTCCAACAGGTTATAAAAACCGGTTGTCTTCTTTTGGATGGTGTACGCAAGTTTGCGCAAGCCCCAATTCTCTTCGTTGACTATTGCTGCGCCGTTGCCGGTCAGAATAGCCTTGAATTTCTCTACCGCTTCCTTCATCTGTGCATCAGACAAAACGGGAGTTAAAATGAAAACGGTTTCGTACTTGTTCATTTCTATTTTAAATTTGTTATTAAAAATTTGCGGTGCAAAGGTACAAACTTTCGTGCACTTACACAAACATTATCCACCCATTACTTGCCCGCAACGGCGTAAGCAATGGTTAATCTTTGTTAAAGTTGCGTTTTAGCGTAGCTGCACGTGAGCGAAGCTCCCGACCGGTCAACTAAAAGAGCTTGAAGTTGACGTAGCGCTTCGGGTGCAGACGGAGGTCAACGATAATCGAGTCGAGGCTCACGATGGTCTTGTCGATATGTTCGTACAAGCCTTTATCGTTGAGGAGCATGCCGAGCGACGAGTCTTTGCTGTTGACTTTCGAGGTAATTTGCTCGAGGTTGGCGGTCGTAGCCTTGACGTTGTCCATTGTTTCGGTCAAGGGGAGTTGCTTGAGTTGTGCGCTGAGTTCTTTCAGGTCGGCAGACACTTGTGTGAGGTCTTCAACTACGTCGCCGGCGTTGGTAAGCACGGGATTGATTTTGCCGGACGTAACGGCAAGATTGCGCGACATAACTTCGAGGTTGCGCGACACGGCATCGAGGCGGCTGACTGTGTTGTCGAGAGCCGGATTCGACACGATTGTGTCGACTTGCGCCATAATGCTGTTGAGTCGTGGCAGCATCTCGATGACCTGCGGCAAAACGTCGTTGGAGATGTCCGACATGAGGTCGCCGGCTTTTTCGCCTTGGAGGAGGTCGTCTGCCGAGCAATAGTCGGTGCCGGGAGCCATCTTCAGGGCGAGTTCCGCCGTGCCGAGTATGCTGGTTGCCATCACAACCTTACTACCTTTGGTAATCTTGAAATCTTTGTCCATGTTAAGCATCACAAGCACGTGGCCCGGGTTCTCGTAGTCGTAGCTCATCTCCACGACTTGCCCGACTTTCATACCGTTCATCGTGACCGGCGAAGCGATGGTCAATCCCGTAACATCGGTAAACGTTGCCTTGTAGATGTTATCGGCTCTGAACACGTTAATACCTTTCAGGTAATCGATTCCAACAAAAAGGACTGCCAAACTGAGCAGAAGTATTAAACCTATGAGTATTTCTCTCGAAAATAGACGTTTCATATTCTTATTTTATTCTTTTTCCGTTTTTAAATTTTATGATAAAAGCCTCCGGATGGCGCTCACGAACGGCATCGAGCGTGCGACGCGCCTCGTTTTTGTCGAGCGTTTCTCCGTAGGTGTATTTATAGAGTCTGTCT
>JBJEDP010000136.1:0-6693 GCA_051872175.1 Candidatus Limisoma sp. | reverse complement strand
AAACCAACTTTCGTTGGTGGTTAGAGGTTATGGGTTAGAGGTTATAGTAAAGAACATACCTAAGCAATAACCACGAACCTTGGCAAAACCGTTATTTACGATGGCGGCGCACCAACCACACACAGACGACAACGAGTACAACAACAGCAAAAAGAGCCAAAGCAAGCAACGTGTAGAACGTCATTGAGGCTTGCGTCACGGAGCGACTATCGGCGCTGATTGGCGATGTCTGCGCTTGTACGGAATCAGAGGCAACCTCATTCGTAACCTCGGCAGGCTCAATCGGTTTGATGTCGTAGCGAGTTACCTCAAACAAGTTGACGGCATTTCCGCCAAAGCCTTTACGACCTTGCGAAGTGACAGCAATATACCGTCCGTCGGGCGAAATTGCCAACCCTACCGGATAGGAATCGCAACGAATCTTGTCGACCACCTTCATTGTTTCGGCATCGACCGCATAAAGAGCACTTGCACTATTGCACGCCACAAAGATATATTTTCCGTCGGGCGAAACCTCCAGCGTGCGAGCACCGCCGCCAACTTTGACACGGCGCACCGCGCCATCGACTGTAAGTTTCTGCGTTTCTTTCGAAAGGAATTTATCAACGCCGCGGAGAAGGTCGTCGAGCGCAAACGAAAGCACCTCGCCGGCAACATTTCGCGAGCCTAAAACGCGTCCGTTGCTGAACGTCAGATGGCGTATGCCGTAGAGTTCGTGCACAAATCCGACATGGCGACGCTTTTCAACATCGATAACCGACAAAGGTCCTGCAAGACCCGACACCAACAGATATCGATTGTCGGGAGTAAATATCGTGCCACGCAGGAGGTAGCCCGACCCTTTATCTCTATTGACCGAAACATTTAGCGGATAATTCAGCACCAACTTTTTCCCCACCTCTACCGGCGAAAGATGATGCCAGTCGCCGGGATTATTGCTCGCAATGTCGATTAGTCCGACCGTATTGTTTCCCCAATGAGTGACGGCAACGTAATGGTTGTCGTGCGACACGGCAACAGCCTTGGGAAGCGGTCCGGTTTCGAACATACGTATAATCTTTTGCGCTGCCACATCGACTACGGCAATCGCCGACGGGTCTTGAGCATTAATGTCGAACGTACGACGATAGAAAGGCACCCAGAGATATTTATGATTGTGCGACCAAGCCATTTCAACCGGTTTTCCCGAGAACGAACGACGTTCGCCATTCGGATAGTGAGTGAACGTATAGAATCCCGAAGGCGAAGCCCACAATTCACCCTGCCCCGATGCAAATTTATACTCGACAACGAATTTCTTTTCGAGCGACGGTACGGAATAAGCCACCGTGCGACAGCCTTCAAGCGAGTTTATAAACAAAGATCCATCGCTGCTGAAAATCGCTGATTTCGGCGAATAGATATCCGTGTCGAACGATTCGCTCTGAGCAGCCGAAAACTGCTGGCGCTTGCCGATGTTGCAGATACTCATACTGCCTTTAACACCTGTCGATGTGTCGTTCTTCGAACTATGAACAACGGGTGGCACTTTATCTTTGTTCGACTTTTGCGAGTCGATCGATTCTTTAACAGTCGACCCACCGGACATGCTATCGTTCTTATTTACAACCTCTTGCGACGTCGCAAACAAAGGAATGCAAGCCAACAGAGCTAACATTAAGGTATTCTTTAAAGAAAATTTCATCAATGGCGACAATAATTATGTTAACAAATGTACAAATGCGCAAAATTTCGCGACAAAGATACATATAATAACCAAACAAACAAATTTTTAAGTTAAAACACATAAATACAACTTCATAAAAGCCCTTAGCGAACGCTCTGAAAACGTATGCGAATAAATTTAAGTTGAGTTATTGCGAGTTATAAAAAAAATTAATAACTTTGCAGCCGTAAAAAATCAAAAGTTAAATATCAAATAAAATCATATGATAAACGCTCAAGACATTAAAAACGGCACATGCATCCGTATGGATGGCAAACTTTATTTCGTCATCGAATTTCTACATGTAAAACCGGGTAAAGGAAATACCTTTATGCGCACAAAACTCAAAGACGTGGTAAACGGCTACGTACTTGAGCGTCGCTTCAACATTGGTGAGAAGTTGGAAGATGTACGCGTAGAACATCGCCCCTATCAATATCTCTACCAAGAATCAGGTGATTTCATTTTCATGAACCAAGAGACATACGAGCAAATTCCTATCCACAAGGATTTGATTACCGGTGTTGACTTTATGAAAGAAGGTGATGTTGTCGACGTAGTTTCGGACGCATCAACCGAAACAGTGCTCTACGCTGAAATGCCTATCAAGACACAACTCAAGATTACTTACACCGAGCCGGGTCTGAAAGGCGACACTGCAACAAACACATTGAAACCTGCTACTGTCGAAACAGGTGCAACAGTTCGCGTTCCTTTGTTTATCAACGAAGGTGAGACCATCGAAGTTGACACACGCGAAGGCACATACGTTAGCCGCGTTAAAGCATAACTCGATTAAATACTTATCAATACAAGAGGAGTGCCAACGACTGGTTTGGCATTTCTCTTTTTTGTCACTAATAGCGACATTTTTTGCATAAAGAAGAAATTTAGTCTTCCAAAACCGGTTTGGCACACTTTTTGTACACCCATAGCCATAACGTAATTAATACAGCATGAAGTTTTTTGACGATAACAACGCAAACGATTCTCAAACATCGCCAAAGATATGTTCGGTGATTACCGAGATAGGTTCACACACAGCCGACCCGGAAGAGGTTGAGCAACTTAACTCCCACGAGATTCCCATATTGGCGCTACGCAACATGGTGTTGTTCCCGGAGGTTGCCATTCCCGTAGCCGTAGGTCGCAAAGAGTCGTTGGCTCTCATTGAAGAGATTCAACGCACTCACGCATTGATTGGTGTAATCTGTCAAAAAGAGGAGTCGGTCGACAAGCCTCAGTTCAACGACCTACACCGTGTCGGTGTAGTAGCCGACGTGCTTAAAGTGTTGGAGTTCCCCGACGGTTCGACAAACGTCATTTTGCAAGGCAAATACCCGTTCGAGTTGGAATCAATCACCCAAAGCGAACCGTTCTTGAAAGGACAAATACACACGTTCGGCAACGAAAAGCCGCAAAACGACGACAAGGAGTTTGATGTCTTGATTTCTGCAATCAAAGACATTGCCATAAATATGCTCAACAGCATGGGCAACAAGTCCGCAGATTTGGTTTTTGCCATAAAGAACATCGACAACAGCGAACAGCTCATCAATTATTTGTGCGCCAACACTCCGATTTCGCCCGAAGACAAGCAAAAGTTGCTCGAAGAAACGGCGATTAAGAAACGCGCCTATATGCTCTACTCGCACCTCAATCGCGAGGCTCAATTTGTCGAAATCAAAGCCGACATTGAGTCGAAAACGCAGAAAGACATCACCGAGCAACAGCGCGCTCACTTCTTGCAGCAACAGATTCGCACGATTCAAGACGAACTCGGCGACACCGACGAAAACGACATCAACGAATTCTACGACCGCGCCGAGAAAAAGAATTGGAGCGAAACCGTAAAGGCTGCTTTCGAGAAAGAATTGCACAAACTGGAGCGACTCCAACCGCAGTCGCCCGACTACTCCGTGCAATACACCTATCTGGAAACTTTGCTCGACCTGCCGTGGAACGACAGCACGGAAGACAACTTCGATTTGAAAAACGCCGAAAAGCAGTTGGACGAAGACCATTACGGCTTGGACAAAGTGAAAGACCGCATTCTCGAACAGCTTGCCGTGTTGAAACTTCGCGGCGATATGAAGGCTCCGATTTTGTGTCTTTACGGCCCTCCCGGAGTCGGCAAAACATCATTGGGCAAGTCGATTGCCGATGCACTCAACCGCAAATATGTGCGCATTTCGCTCGGCGGACTCCACGACGAGGCTGAAATTCGCGGTCATCGCAAAACATACATCGGCGCTATGCCGGGAAGAATAATCCAAGGCTTAATCAAATGCAAAAGCTCGAATCCGGTATTCGTTCTTGACGAAATCGACAAACTCGGGCAAGACTTCAAAGGCGACCCGGCATCAGCCCTGCTCGAAGTGCTCGACCCCGAGCAAAACAGTCATTTCCACGACAACTACGTCGACATCGACTACGATCTGTCGAACATCCTGTTTATTGCAACAGCCAACACTCTGCAGACGCTGTCGCAGCCGCTGCTCGACCGTATGGAGCTGATTGAAATCAACGGCTACATCGAGCAGGAGAAGATTGAAATTGCCCGCAAGCACCTCGTGCCCAAGCAATTGGCGGAAAACGGTTTCGAGAAGGAAGAAATCGACTTCCCAAAAGCTGCTTTGTCGAAAATCATCCAATCCTACACTCGCGAATCGGGCGTGCGTCAGTTGGAGAAGAAAATTGCCAAAATTCTGCGTCGCATTGCACGACTCAAAACAAGCAACAAATCGTACCCGAAATCAATAACCGTTGCTAACGTAAAAGAGTTCTTGGGTATGGAAGAATTTACTTCCGAAATCTACGAAGGAAATGAGTTCATCGGAGTTGTTACGGGTCTGGCATGGACTGCCGTCGGCGGCGAAATCTTGTTCATCGAATCTTCGCTGTCGAAAGCAAAAGCAGAAAAACTTACGCTCACCGGCAATCTTGGAGACGTTATGAAAGAGTCGGCGGTCATTGCTTTGCAATACCTTAAGGCAAATTGCGAAAAATACGGAATCAATCCGGAAGTGTTCGACACCACCAACGTACACATCCACGTTCCGGAAGGCGCAATCCCCAAAGACGGTCCGTCGGCGGGCATCACGATGGTTACGTCGTTGGCATCGTCGTTTACCAACCGAAAAGTAAAAGACCACATTGCCATGACCGGCGAAATCACTCTCCGCGGTAAGGTGCTCCCTGTCGGCGGTATAAAGGAAAAGATTCTTGCAGCAAAACGTGCCGGAATCACCGACATCATCCTATCGAAGGAGAACAAAAAAGACATCGAGGACATTAAGCAAGTCTACCTCAAAGGGCTTAAGTTCCACTACGTCACAACAATCGACGAGGTGCTCGAGTTAGCGCTCATTTAGCGACAAACAACACAAGGCTAAAAGTTGGCTAAAGGTTTGACCATCAACTTTTAGCCTTTTTTGTTTTAAGCCAAAGACCGGCGATTATGACAAAAAGGTCGGGAGAATAATCATAGCCGTATCGGTGTGGAAGAAGAGTCGATGCGCTATGCTGGGATTGAATAAACGAGTGAAAATGTTGCGCTTGCGGTTGGGCAAAACAAGCAGTTTGATTTCGTTGTCGATAAGGCATTTGTTGAAGTCGTCGAGGAAATCCTTGTCGTCGAACAAAATGGTTTCGAAACGATTGTCGGGGAAGTTTTTTGCGCAGAATTTACGAAAAGCCTCAAGACGTTCTTCCGAGAGCTTTTCGCGCTTGCCCCGAATATGCGCCAACTTGATTGAACAATCGGACGACGGAATTCTGCTCAGATAGAGAGAAACGGTTTCGATGTCGGACTGCTCCAAGAGGCAATAAATCATAACATTCCGCACCGGCACAAGGTCGTGCGGCTCAAGTCCATCGGGGATAATGAGCAACGGATACTCGGTTGCATCGAGCACTTCGGCTGTTACGCTTCCTATCAGGTCTTCTTCTTTCTGGTGTTTTCCACGGGTACCCATCACGATTATCGACGGCTTGATTTCGTGGGCATATTCTACGATAACGGTTTCTGGAATGCCTTGCACAACCTTGCTGACGAAATCGACGCGCGGCAGCAATCCTGCCTGCATTTTCGACTTTAAGCCGTCGCAAAATTCCGACATCATTTGAATTGCCTTAAGCTCCTTTTGCTCCGGTTTGTCGCGTTTGATTTTTTCCGAAATTATCTTAAATCCGGGAGGCAAAGTCTCACGATAGGAATCGCTAATGTATGTGTGTAGCAAAATTGCACACAAATCGTTGGCGGCGGCATAGCGAAACGCCACTTCGCACGCCTTTTCCGAATAAGGCGAAAAGTCGACGGGGACAAGAACAACACTCGACGGCTGTTCGGCGACGGAATCTTTCCTCGAAATCGCTAAAAAGCCGTCAAGGATTTTTGTCGCTTCCGCCAGTTTGTCTTTTTCGACAAGCAATTCAGACAAAAGAAAGGCTTGAGGCTGCTGCTCATCGCTTATAACAGCCTCAATACCTTTTTCCTTCAAAACGAGTTTGAGGATTACGGCTTTATCGTGTGATAGGACTACTAAACGCTCTTTATCACCTTTTGTCATAACCTCAAAATTGCAACTTTTATTCTTCTTTTTCTTTACTTTGTTCTTTAAGAATCTCTACAGCCATATCGTAGATTGTCGTATCGTCGAGCACAACAATACCGCCGTCAGGCCCCGGTTCGATATGCATTCCGCAGTTCTTTCCGAATGCATAGTTCGAGCCGCCAAAGTAATTTCTTACTGTTTGTACGTTTACGTTAAGACGGTCGGCAATGCTGTGCATTGTGCCGTCCGGCAGACTGTCTTTGATGCGACGCAGTTCGTTGAATGAAATAGTTTTTGACATAGTAATTATTATTTTAAGTTTATGTTTCGTTAAAAATCTTGTTAAAATTAGCACACTTTTATTTCAAATACAAATTTTTCGGCAAAAAAGTTTTAATGTTTGATAGCATATTTTGTCATATTGTGTCATTA
>JBJEDP010000135.1:0-1549 GCA_051872175.1 Candidatus Limisoma sp. | reverse complement strand
GATCTGCTCGTTGTCGTCGTGCTACTAATGTGGATTGGCGGTGCGTCGCAGTCGACCGCCGGCGGTATTAAAGTCAATACGGTAGCAGTTGCCGCAGCCAATTTCTTGTCGGTCATTCGCGGACGAGGTGCCGTTGTGCTGTTCAATCGCGAAGTTTCTGCCGACTCTGTGCGTCGAGCCATGGCAACGATTTTTGCATCGATTTCGGCAATCCTCATTGCCTTCTTGATATTACTGTCGACCGAGCCCGACGTGCCGGCGAAAGGACTGCTGTTCGAAATCGTCTCGGCTGCGAGTACGGTAGGACTTTCGGTCAGCGTTACGCCGCAGTTGTCAGTCGTCGGCAAGGTGGTGATTTCCGTGCTTATGTTTTGCGGACGTGTAGGTTTTATAGTGCTGGGTATGAGCCTTGTACTTCATCGCGGAGAGGCTCGATTCCGTTATCCGAAAGATAATATAATAATAAATTAAGATATGAGATATTTAGTAGTTGGCGTTGGAAACTTTGGTAAAGCAATCGCCGAAACGTTGTGTGCAAACAAGTACGAAGTGGTCGCCGTCGATTCGTCGGAGCAGCGAATCGACGCCATCAAAGATAGCGTGTCGGCGTCGTTCATCTTCAATGCGACCGACCCCGTTGCGCTCGCATCGTTGCCGATGGGCGAAATCGATTGCGCCGTTGTGGCAATAGGGCAAAGCGTTGAGCAGTCGTTGCGAATAATTGCCATCTTGAAACAAACAAAAATCAAGCACATCTACGCGCGAGTAATCGACGATATGCACGAAATGATACTCAAGGCAATGAACGTCGACCGCCTTCTCTATCCGGAAGAATACGCCGGCCGCATCTTCGCCGAATCGCTCATCTCCGGCAAATCCACGGAGCTGAAATAATACGACAATATGAAAAAATGCGGAGGCTGCCGGAAAAAATCCGAGCAGCCTCCGTCCTGTAGTATGTCGACTTGTTTTTATTCGTCTTTGTTCTCTTCTTGGTATGCCTTGAGGAGCTTTTCTTGAACGTCGCCGGGAACGAGTTCGTAAGAAGCAAACTTCATCGAGAATGAAGAGCGACCGCCGGTGATTGAGCTTAATGCTGTCGAGTAGGAAGACATTTCTTTCAACGGCACTTTTGCCGTGATTTTCTCAAAACCGCTTTCGCTTTCCATACCCATGATGATTGCGCGGCGACCTTGCAAATCGCTCATCACGTCGCCCATCTTGTCGGACGGCACGAGTACTTCTACGTCGTAGACCGGCTCAAGAATCTTCGGGTTGGCGTTGCGGAATGCTTCGCTGAAGGCGTTACGTCCGGCAAGACGGAACGATATTTCGTTAGAGTCTACCGGGTGCATTTTACCGTCGTATATGCAAACGCGAACGTCGCGAGCGTAAGAGCCGGTGAGCGGTCCTTGCTCCATGCGGTCCATAAGACCTTTCACGATAGCCGGGATGAAGCGTGCGTCGATAGCACCACCGACGATACAGTTGTAGACAACGAGTTTACCGCCCCATTCCAATGGAATTTCTTGCTTGTCGCGAACGCTCA
>JBJEDP010000134.1:0-1552 GCA_051872175.1 Candidatus Limisoma sp. | reverse complement strand
CTTGAAAGCCAATACGGCGCGCCGGTGGCGAAAATCGACTACGACGAGTACCGTCTGCTCGAAAACGCCGACGGAACCGACAACGACTACATTGCCAACGAAAAATACAATGTATATACAATGTCGCCGGAGAATTCAAAAATCTTCAAATGGCCGATTCCTTGGCAACAAAACTCATATATGTTCGGCTACAATGACCGTTTCGACTACGACATGTATATGATTGCCAACCACAGCGTTGCAACGCCATTTCGTGTTGCTGCCGAGCGATTCCCGGCTTCGGAAAACTTCGGCAAGCAAGCAGGTCTCTACGACCGTTTGTTCTACGAAACTCAAGGCAAACAACAAGGCTATTTCTACTACACCAACGCAGCCAGCGACCCCGGTGTGTCGGCTAACCTGGACATCGATGACCTCTGCACCGGCAGTACGCTGTTCGTGTCGGCTTGGGTTGCCGAATTCTCGGAAGCCCCCGAAGTGGCTAACCTAATCCTCAACTTTAAGGCAGTGCTGAAAAACGGTGAAGAACGTACGCTCAACAGTTTCGTAACCGGATATATCGACGACAATGCTGCCGTACGCCCGAATCTCGGCCGCTGGATTCACATCTACTACTCGTTCATTCCGAATCTTGCAGAACTTGGCATTACGTCTGACGACATCGCTTCTTATCGACTTTCGCTCGAAAACAACTGTGTTTCGTCGAATGGTGCCGACTACGCTATCGACGACATCCGAGTTTGGGTTTCGAAGCCGCAAGTCAAGGCAAGCCAAACCTCGCCGCTCTGTATGTGCGAAACCAAAGTCGACATCAAAATCGAGTCGCCGTTCTCGATGTTACTCTCTACACTCGGCTTGACGGAAGCGGCAACTGCCGAACAGGGCAAAACGATAAACTGCTACTACACGGTTTTAGACAAAGACAAATACGTTGAAATAATGAAGAGCGGCGCAGGCAAAAGCGTTGAAGCCTTTAATGCCGCCGTGCTCCACTACGAATATAATCCCGGAAAAGGCACAGACCAGACATTTGGCAAAGTTACATTCAACACATTCTACGCCAACAACCCCGACTTCGACCAAAGCACTATCGACCAATCGAAAGCCTCAGTCGAAACAGTCGACGGCGAGCGTATGATTGTCATCAGCGCATTCCCGACCGACAACGCTCTTATTGCCGGAAAAGAATACATCCTTGCGCTCTACACCGAGGAAGACAACGGCGCTGACGCAACGCCCGGCGCTTACGAATTCGACATCGCCGGCGAATGTGCCAAAGTTTGTACTTATCGCATCCGTTCATCCGAGACTATCAAAATAAACGGCATCGTCCAACCCGACCAAAACAACATCACTTGCTGTAAGAATCAATCGCCCGTCGTACAAATCGACATCTGGGGCACAAAGACCGACGGTTCCGGCGAAATGGTTGAAGTTGAGAAGAATGCTCACATGGACTGGTACGACGGCCGCTTGGAAGCCTTCAACGCTGAAACAGACGACAACGGTAATTACCTTAGCGATGTGTTGCTCGCTTTCCGCGAAGAATATC
>JBJEDP010000133.1:0-6736 GCA_051872175.1 Candidatus Limisoma sp. | reverse complement strand
TGACTGCCAGATGATTATGTTCCCTGCCGGGCTGTGCTCGCGTATGGGCGAGGGCGGTCGTATTGCCGACCTCGAATGGCAGAAATCGTTCATCTCGAAGAGCCGTGAATATCATCGCGACATTATTCCTGTCTATTTTGGTGGCTTAAATTCAAAGTTTTTTTATAAATTTGCAAAACTTAGGCGTCGAATGGGCATAAAGTTGAACATCGAGATGGTGCGTTTGCCCGCCGAACTCGTTCGCGGGGCAGGCGGCACGTTTAATGTGGTGTTTGGCGAGCCCATCAGTTATGCCACGTTTGATAATAGTAAAACGCCGCAAGAGTGGGCGCAAGAGGTAAAGCGCACGGTCTACGGCCTTGCAGATGAACTAAAATGAATCGAATGAAAGTAGAGTGTATCATCGCTCCCGTACATAAGAGCCTCATCAAGATGGAGCTCACCGAGGACCGATTTCTCAGAAATACGAATAGGGGGCACAACGAGATTTACATCGTTGATGCCCATAACGCTCCCAACACAATGTGGGAGATAGGTCGCTTGCGCGAGATTGCTTTTCGCAGCGCCGGTGGCGGTACGGGCAAAAGTGCCGACATCGACGAGTTCGACACGATGGACGAACCGTGCCAGCAACTCATTGTATGGAATCCCGAGGCTGAAGAAATTGTCAGCGGCTATCGGTTTATTCTCGGCGAAAATATGCACTTCGGCGACAACGGTAAGCCGAACATCGCCATGTCGCATATGTTCGACTATTCCGAGGAGTTTATTCGCGACTACCTGCCGTATACCATCGAGCTGGGGCGTTCGTTTGTGTCGGTCGAATATCAGTCGACGAGAGCCGGAGCGAAGGGCATCTACGCTCTCGACAACATCTGGGACGGCTTGGGCGCTCTGACGGTGGTCTACCCGCAGATTAAGTATCTCTTCGGCAAGATGACGATGTATCCCAACTATCCGAAGGAGTGTCGCAACATGATTCTCTACTTCCTCGACAAGTATTTCCACGACGCCGACGGGCTTGTTGTGCCGATGACGGCGCTCGACACCTGTTATAGCGTCGACGATATGCAGCGCGCGTTCTGCGGTGCGTCGTTCCGCGACGACTACCGCATTCTCAAGTCGAACATCCGTCGAGGGGGCGTGGCGATTCCGCCGTTGGTCAATTCCTACATGAATCTTTCGCCCAATATGAAGGTGTTTGGCACTGCCATCAACGACGAATTCGGCGACGTCGAAGAAACCGGTATACTTATTGCTATTTCCGAAATCTACGAGGATAAGAAGATGCGCCACATTCGCTCGTTCTATGAGCGGTTTATCGACTACCGTCAGGAGATGATACACCGCATCCGCGAGTATGCACGAACAAAACGGGAGGATAACCGATGAGAAAACTGATTATGATATGCTTGATGGCTGTCGGGCTTTGCTGCTACGCCGAAGAGCCGCTGAGCGTCAGTGGCGAGGTGTTCGGCGCGGTCGGCGACAGTCAACTTGCTCCTTATTATATTATGTCGAACTGCGGCGGCGTGGTCACTCAAGGCAAGACGGCGGCGCTTAGGCTGAAGGCTACCAAAGAGTTAGACCTCTCGCGTCGGTTCAGCTACTCTTTCGGCGTCGACGCCCTCTCGGGATACGCCTCCGAAGCCGATTATGCTCGCATCGACGAGAATGGCAATCCTACGGTGCGCAGCGAGGGGCCCGCGGCTATTTGGCTTCAGCAATTGTATGCGCAAATCAAGTTTCGCGGTGTCTATCTTTCGGCGGGCATGAAAGAACTTCATTCGCCGCTTTTCAACTCCGAACTCGGCTCGGGCGACTTCTCGCAGTCGAACAATGCGCGCCCCGTTCCGGAAGTGCGTGCCGGTTTCGTCGACTTCCAGAACATTCCGTTTACCAACGGTTGGGTACAGATTCAGGGCGAACTCGCCTACGGCAAATATCAGCAAGACGATTGGCTCGAAAACCATTATAACCGATTGAATTCGTTCGTCAACAAAGGCGTTTGGACGCACTACAAGAGTTGCTACTTCCGCACCAAGCCGTCGAAGCCGTTCTCGGTGACTGTCGGCATGCAGGTGTTCTCGCAATTCGGCGGAACGGTTTATTACTATAACAACGGCGTGCAGACCGGCACGGAGCCTTACGACGTGAAGTTTAAAGACTTCTTTCGCATCCTCACTCTCCGCGAAGGCTCGTCGGACGAAGACTTCGGCGACCAACAGTACGTCTATGGCAACACGCTCGGCTCGTGGGACTTCCTGGCTCGTTACCGTCTGCGCAACAATTCCGAAATCAAGGCTTACTTCCAGTGGCCCTACGAAGACGGCACGGGTATCGGCAAACTCAACGGTTTCGACGGAATCTGGGGCTTGGAGTACGATAGCCGCAAGGAAGATGCCATCGTCAGCGGCGCTGTTGTCGAGTATATCGACTTTACCAACCAGAGCGGACCGACGCACTGGGCGCCTGCCGACAATCCCGGCTCGTCGATGAACGGCGAAGCTACCGGCGGCGACAACTACTACAACAATTTCCGTTACAATTCGTTTATGAATTTGGGTATGTCGCAGGGCACACCGTTTATCGTTTCGACCATCTATAACCGCAACGGATTTATGTCGGTCTTGGATAACCGCATCCGCGGCTTCCACGTCGGCATCAACGGCAGCATCTATAAGCCGTTGAAATACCGCATGTTGCTGTCCTACCGCAAGTCGTGGGGCACATACAGTTGCCCGCGCTTGGAGGTGGTCGACGACACGTCGTTTATGCTCGAAGGCATTTACAATTTCCGCCAAGTTGAGGGCTTGTCGCTCAAGGGACAATTCGCCGTCGACCGCGGCAGCCTCCTCGGCAACAACGTCGGCGTGCTCCTTTCGGTTAGTTACAACAGATTGTTCGACATATTCAGACATTAAAGTTTTTCGACAATGTATAGAAAACTCACATATATGCTTTTTGCCCTGGTGGCGATGCTCACGCTCGGCAGTTGCTTGCACAACAACGGCGACATCGGTCCTTGGTTCGGTCACTGGAAGGTGACGCGCATAACCATCGACGGCGTCGACGACCCCAACTATGGCGGCGACTTGTTTTTCAGTTTCCAGTCGTCGGTCATTCGCGTGTCGCAGTCGTTCCCCGAACGAAATCAGTCGTCGAGCATCTTCGGCAACTGGCAGGAACAACAGGGCACGATGAGTGTCGAGTTTAAGGAGGCATTTCAGTCGCTGCTCGACTATGCTCACCTCGACAAGCAGTTTGTGTTCACAGTCGACCGACGCAGCGGCGACAAGGTGCTCCGCTACACGGCTGACGACGGCAAGGAGTATACCTATTATCTCACAAAATGGTAAATAATTAAAAAACAATTGATATGAATTTCGTAGAAGAACTCAAATGGCGCGGCATGATTCACGACATGATGCCGGGCACGGAAGAACAACTTAAAAAAGAAATGACAACGGCTTACGTGGGCATCGACCCCACTGCCGACTCTCTGCATATCGGACACTTGGTGAGTGTCATGATTCTCCGCCACTTCCAGCGTTGCGGCCACAAGCCCATCGCGCTCATCGGCGGTGCTACCGGTATGATTGGCGACCCGTCGGGCAAGTCGGCTGAGCGCAACCTGCTCACCGAAGAGACTTTGCGCCACAACCAGGCTTGCATCAAAGCGCAACTGTCGAAATTTCTCGACTTCGACTCGGATGCGCCCAACGCTGCCGAACTCGTCAACAACTACGACTGGATGAAGGGCTTCTCGTTTCTCGACTTCGCTCGCGAAATCGGTAAGCACATCACCGTCAACTATATGATGGCGAAAGACTCCGTGAAGCGTCGTCTCAACGGTGAGGCTCGCGATGGTCTGTCGTTCACCGAGTTTACCTACCAACTTCTGCAAGGCTACGACTTCTTGCACCTCTACGAGACCAAGAACTGTAAACTCCAGATGGGCGGCTCCGATCAATGGGGGAACATAACTACCGGCACGGAACTTATCCGTCGCAAAAACGGCGGCGACGCTTTCGCCCTCACTTGCCCGCTAATCACAAAAGCCGACGGCGGCAAATTCGGCAAAACCGAAAGCGGCAACGTGTGGCTCGACCCGCGCTACACTTCGCCCTACAAGTTCTATCAGTTCTGGCTCAACGTCAGCGACGACGATGCCGCTAAATACATCAAAATCTTCACCTTCATCAGCCGTGAAGAAATCGAATCGCTCATCGCCGAACATGCCGCAGCGCCGCATCTTCGCCTCTTGCAGAAGCGCTTGGCTAAGGAAGTGACTTGCATGGTCCACTCCGAGGCTGACTACAACGCTGCCGTTGAGGCTTCGGGCATTCTCTTCGGTAATGCCGCTGCCGAAACGCTTCACAAAATCGACGAAGACACTCTCCTCGCCGTGTTCGAGGGCGTACCGCAGTTTGAGGTGGCTCGCGCGACCGTCGAAGCCGGCGTCAAGGCTGTCGACCTCTTTGCCGAACATGCGGCTATCTTCGCTTCGAAGGGCGAAATGCGCAAACTTGTCCAAGGTGGCGGCGTGTCGGTCAACAAGGAGAAACTCACCGCTTTCGACAAGGTTATCACTACCGACGACCTGCTCAACGGTAAGTATCTGCTCGTGCAACGCGGAAAGAAAAATTACTATCTTATCAACGTGAAATAGTCACGAATGATTGACAAAAATAATATGGATTATGTTGGCGAACGCGCCGTGCTCGTCGGGCTTATTACCCAGACGCAGAACGAGTTGAAAGCCAACGAATATCTCAGCGAACTTGCCTTCCTCGCCGAGACTGCCGGTGCGCAGACGGTTAAAACTTTCCTCCAGCGCATCGACTACCCAAACTCGCGCACTTTCGTCGGAAAGGGCAAACTCGACGAAATCAGGCAATTCGTTGAGGATAATGACATCGAACTCGTGGTGTTCGACGACGATTTGACCTCTAAACAGGTCCAAAACATCGAAAACGAACTCAAGGTGAAAATCCTCGACCGAACGACGCTTATCCTCGACATTTTTGCCCGTCGGGCACAGACGGCTACGGCTCGTACGCAGGTAGAACTCGCTCAGTATCAATACCTTCTGCCGCGACTCACTCGAATGTGGACTCACCTCGAGCGCCAGCGCGGCGGTATCGGTATGCGCGGCCCCGGCGAAACTCAGATTGAAACCGACCGACGTATTATCCTCGACAAGATTTCGCGCCTGAAGGCGGAACTCAAAAACATCGACCGTCAAAAGTCGATGCAACGCAAAAATCGCGGCAAACTTACGCGTATTGCCCTCGTCGGATACACCAACGTCGGCAAATCGACGCTTATGAACCTGCTCAGCAAGTCGGACGTATTCGCCGAAAACAAGCTTTTCGCTACACTCGACACCACGGTGCGTAAGGTGATTATCGAAAACCTTCCGTTCTTGCTCACCGACACCATCGGTTTCATCCGCAAACTGCCGACTCACTTGGTCGACTCATTCAAATCGACGCTCGACGAAGTGCGCGACGCCGACATCCTCGTCCACGTGGTCGACATCTCGCACCCGCAGTTCGAGGAGCAAATCGAGGTGGTCAATCGCACTCTCCAAGACGTCTGCCAGTCGAAAGACAAGCCGATGCTTATGGTGTTCAACAAAATCGACGCCTTTACCTATAAGAAGAAGGACGACGACGACCTGACGCCGCGAACCCGCGAAAATATTCCGCTCGACGAACTCAAACAAACCTGGATGGCGAAGATGAACGACAACTGTATCTTCATCTCGGCGCGCGAACGGCTTAACATCGACGAATTGAAGCACCGGCTCTACGAAATGGCGCGCGAGGTGCACATCCAACGATTCCCTTACAACGACTTTTTGTTTCAAAAATATGACGAAAATGAACTCTCAAACAACGATTAGCGACGACTACCGCGAGCGCTACAAACGCCACCTGATGCTCCCCGAATTGGGCGAAGAGGGGCAACTGCGTTTGCAGCGCGGTAGCGTGCTTATTGTAGGTGCCGGCGGACTCGGTTGCCCGGTGGCTATCTATCTCGCAGCTGCCGGTGTGGGACGCATCGGCATTATCGACTTCGACACGGTCGACACGTCGAATCTTCAACGTCAAATCGCCTACACCGAGGCTGAAGTCGGCATGCCTAAGGCTGAAATGCTTAGCCGTCGACTTCGTGCGATGAACAGCGCGCTACAGGTCGACGCCATTGCAAAGCGCTTCGATGCCGCGACGGCTGACCTCGTCGACAGTTACGACGTCGTTATCGACGCCAGCGACAACCTCGCTACAAAGTATTTCTGCAACGATGTTTGTGTGGAGCATCGCCGACCGCTCGTCCACGCTTCTATCAACCAATTTACGGGCAACGTCATGACCATTCTGCCCGGCACGGTGACGCTCCGCGATGTTTTCCCCGAGGCTATCGAGGCGCGCAGCAGCGCTACGTTCGGCGTTTTGGGCGTTATTCCCGGCATTGCGGGTATGGTGCAAGCCGCTGAAGCGATTAAGTTGCTCGCCGGCATCGGCGACCTGCTGACAAATCGCTTGTTTACCTTCGACGCACTGTCGATGCAGTTCAACGTCGTAAGTCTACGATAATTGCAAGCGTAAATTGTTGATTACCAACAGGGTAGGGTCGCGCCTTGGTGCGACCGAGAATGGGTGTGGAGCGAAAGAGCATCCACAGCGTGTCGAAGATACGCTGTGGATAGTGTGCGTCGGAGACGCGC
>JBJEDP010000132.1:0-6765 GCA_051872175.1 Candidatus Limisoma sp. | reverse complement strand
GGCTGTTGCCCTCGTTGTCGCACGCCCAAACTTCTATCTTTGTGAAATGTGCTGCCGGCACATTGTTGCACAAGCCGTAGTCTTTCACTCCCATAGCCACAAAGCCGGTGTATTCCTCGCCGGTATTGACGTAGGAGATTGTCGGGCACTTGAAGTTCAAGTCGTCAACAATCTTGTCGCCGTCGAGGAAGCGGAGGCTTACGAACAGGCGTTCTATTGTGTCGGGGTTCTTGAAGCCCCACAACAGCATACGGTCGTAGCGCAGATAATGGTGCAGTCCTTCGCCTGCCATTTCGGGATTGAGCCACAGCCGCAGTTGGCGTTGCATTGAAGGATAGCCGTTGTCGTAGTTCACCACCCATTCAAAGCGGAATTTCTGCTTCAGCACCTCGTCGTTGGCGTTGCGAATACGCTCCACGAGCGTTCGGGCTTCGCCGCCGGCATCTTCCTTGCTGAACGGAAATTTGTTGTTTACAATTTCGGTGAGAAATTCATAGAGGCTGTGCTTTTGAGCTATCGACGAGCGGAAAGCCACGGCACGGCTTTCGTCGGCAATGTTTTCGAGCGAGGGATTCTCGCCATGCAGCACACGGCAGAGCGCACGCAGAAAGCGGTCGTCGGTTTTGCCGAGTTCGTGACGAATGGCAAGACCGCCGAGCACATATATCGAGTATTGCCACAGGCGGCGTGAGCCGTCGGCAGTGGCATACACATACTTGTCGGTGTTGATACCCGAAGCTCGCCACAGGGCTTTCAGTTGTTCGGTATTTGGGTCGATAGCCTTGTCGGCGGCGGTGCCGGCGGCATAGCATCGCTTATACCATTCTGCGAGATAGACGATGACGTGCCGGGCATAGTCGGCAGTTAGCAGGTGGGCGATGTCGCCTCCGTGCGAGGCTACGCTTGCCGCTATTGCATTGTGAAGCTCGTCGAAGTCGCTTGGCGACAGTCTTAGCCGCCAAACGTATGGTCGGCTAATGTCGAGCGATGCAATCTTGTCGGCAAGGCAACGTCGGAGTAATATGTCGTCATTGGTGCTCATGGGCTGAGTCGAACATTTCTTTCAGTCGCTGCCAGTCGGCAGGGTCTGTGAGTCGGTGTATCATAGAGTGGCAGTTGGAGCATAGCGGAATCATATCGGTGGCAGCGTCCACTTCATGTTCGCCGTTTGTTTCGCTGATAGGGTAAAGGTGGTGCACTTCGATAAACTCTTTGCCGATTTCGCCGTAGGTCTTCACGAAGTTCATGCCGCACACCACGCACTCGTATTTGTTGCCGTAGGCTTCGATGCAGAGGCGACGCAGTTGCGGATTGCGTTGGTGCACTTCGCGGTCGCGCTGTTGCAGCACCGCACCCTCCACCATCTTTATCACCGGCGGCTTGGGCGTTGCGGCAGGTTTTGGCGAAGGCTTCGGAGCCGGCTTTTCGCCTTTGCCGAGCTGCACTTTCTTGCGGCTTGGGTGCCACTTCGAGCCGAGGAAAGCGATGTA
Organism: Candidatus Limisoma sp.; assembly: GCA_051872175.1. GTDB lineage: Bacteria > Bacteroidota > Bacteroidia > Bacteroidales > Muribaculaceae > Limisoma. The sequence continues at coordinate 5,275 of JBJEDP010000132.1, read as the reverse complement.
GATTTGCATTGCCCGGAGCAGTTTGCCCTCGGTTGCTTCGTTCTCTGCTATCATTTCCTCGTTAAGCATCAGATGCTGAACTGCGGCATTAAAGAGGTCAACCTTTGAGAGTTGATAGATTGAGGAGATTTCGCCCATATAGTGTCGGCGCATAAAGTCGGTGAGCGTGGATTCTATCACGTTCACCCACATCTGCTGTGCGTCGTGGTCGCGATGCCCCGACTTAGCAAGATGCTGCTCTAAAGCCGCACGATATATGGCTCGTTCTTCTTCGCTCATTATTCCATCGGTTTTATCATTGATTCGATGAAGTCGATTTCTTCTTTCGTCAGACCGTATTTCTTGTAGAGTTGACGGTCGATGCCCTCGATGCTGTCGCTCCAATCAATATCCGAGTTTTCGGTAAAGTCTTGGAGGGGAATATTTTGCCATGTGTCTCTTGGATTGTCCTGTGTGACTTTTAATGACCCCAGTAGCAATCTTGCGAATCGTGATTTAATATACTTTAAGCATGCCTCGGCATTGGAAAGTTTATCAAAATTTCCAATGCTGAGGAAGGTTAAAGTATGTCCGATTACCGGCACGCCGATTACCGGCGTGCTGAGCACTTCGCCGAGTGCTCCACTACCATTTGATTTAGGTACAAAAACTTTGTAATTATCAATGTTATCAGGGACCTTAATATATTTTCTCTTTATCCATTTAGTTACGCGAGTTCTACCATCTAATCCATACAAACCAATGTATTCTTCGTTTTTAGGGTCAGAATTAAGGAACGCTTCAGGAAAAAGTTCAAATATGCTTGAACCGATATCATATCTATGACCGGAGCTTTGCCTACCTTCAAAAGACGGATTTTCTGTATATAATGTTTCTGTTAATCGGTATAAATCACGAGGGTACACCAATTCAGAAAATGATGAGAATGGTGTTGATTTAACTTTTGATAAAATTGAAGTTACCTCTTTGAAAGGACTATATATTCCAATCTTCCCAAAATCTTGGTTTTTTATAGTCATTGTAACAGCAATTCCACCTTTTACATCAACATTTGGAAATACTTCTGCACTATTAGACCAAAAATCAATAACTTTGAAGTCTGTTGCACTTAAAATAGACTCATTCCAATCTTTGGGAGTTTTCCCTGCATTAAACAAAAATCTCGCAGGGTGTATTAAAGTGGATATTGCAGATGTAGCACGTGCTACATCTATGAAATAGTGATAAATAGGGTCAGAACCATTTCCATTTCCTTTATTTGTTACCTGATACGGAGGGTTGCCAACAATGGCGTCAAATTTCATTTGTTCTTTGGATTTGTTATTCTCCCAAAAAGCGACTGATTTGAGGTCACGGACAAGTGTCTCTTGGTCGCCGGAAGCGCGTTCAACTAATTTTTCTTCTTTAATATGGCATAGTGATATATCACGGAAGCCGAGCAGTGTACGCTCGGTGATGCGAGCCGCCATAGGCGTGTTGCATATCACATAGATATTGTTTTTTACAATATCGTCCCACACCACTTGTTCCTCCTCGACGGAGTAGTGGTTCACGTCCTCAATCAAACCTGCGTCAACGAAATCTTTCATTCGTTGGCGGAATATTGAGTAGGTAACATATAGCGGATAAAGCCCGGTCTTGGAATTGATTTCGAGGATTCGAGACTCTGAATTGAAAGCATCGGCAGTGACTTTGCCATGGTCAACGAAACGAGGCTCCACAGTATCGACGAAATCAAACAAACGGTCATCCGTACCCTCTACAATCTTTTGGTTGGGGCCGTCGAAACGCTCGTTGAAGAAGCACCAGCCGCCGAGCGTGTCGCTCATGTGCATATTCACTACACGCCATGGTGTGAGCACCGTTTCCTTGTCAGGGTTGTGGAAGTAGCTGAATATTTCGGCGATTCGACGCACACGCTCGTCGATGTGCATAAAGTCGGCTTCGCGAGCAAGGAAGCGGTAACGCTTGCCGGCGAGAGCGAACATCTTGGAGTTGAAGCACGGTTTGAGTTCGTTGAAAATCTCCTTGGTGATGCCACGCGGCATAAATTCTACCCACGAACTGTCGTCGATGCGGTCGGTGAGATTATCAACGGTGATACCGATTTCTTCGTCGTCAACCTTTGCGCCGTAGATGAGCAGTGGAATGCGAAGTGCAATGCCACGAAGAATGGTGATGCGTTTCTCTTTTTCTTCGCGTTCGGCTTTTTTTGCTGCTTTTTCAGCTTCCATAGCCGCACGTTCTTCCGGTGTGAGGTCTTCGCCACGGCGTTTCTTTGCTTTGGCATCCTTAGCTTTCTGCTTCTGTTCCTTTGAGAGCTTGTTGTTTGCCAACTGCACCGGAGATGCCTTTTTGGGCTTCTCCATATTGGTGGTTTTGCTGATAATGTCGCCAATTCTGTTAAGGAAGCACGGGTCTAATTGTGCAATGTAGTCGGTATTGTATATGAGATTGTCGTTGAACCCGTTACGCACCACACGGTCAATATACACACGGTCGAGTTGTTCAAAGAGCTTTTCAGGCTCGTATTCCACCATTTTTCCGCCTTCAAGCGAGATAACGGAGAAGAAGTTCAAGAACTTCTCCATAGTGGCAATATCGTCCTCCTTGTCGGAAGTGTCAACGCTACGGCGTTCTTTCTGCGACAATGCGGCAAACTTGGCAGTTTCGGCAATCACACGGAGCGTGCGGTCGGGAGCGAAGTCGAACACGAAACATTCGGCTTTCATTTTGCCGGGATATGTTTCAGTGTCGGTTGACTGCACGCGGAATATGGTTTGCATATAAGTGGCTGCCGAAGTGTTTTCAGAACCTTTAAGGTAGAAAACGGCAGTCCATGGGTGTACGGTAACGCCTGTGGTGAGGCGACCGCACGATATAGTTATCGTAGCGGTATCGGCAGGTTTTTTGCCGATAGCCTTCAGCACCTTGTCGAGAGCATTGTCCGATTTTTCGTCGTCGTCCGACTCACCGGCTACGTTGATGACTTCAAAGTTGCTGAACACTTCGTGCTCTTTAAGCAACACCTTTAGAGCCTTAGCCTCTTTCACGCCCGGCACAATCCACAGCGTGTGATTGAAGTTCTCTTGATAAACTTCGCGAGAGAACGGATAGTTGCTGTTCTCGTCCTCGGTGCACATGAGGTCGAGGAATTCTATCACCTCTTTCTCGTGTACGAAGCGACCTTTTGCTCCCTCCGGCATATCGGCACCGTCTTTCTCTTTTCTGCCCTCCCAGGTGCGGAAAAACTCTGAGAATTTGAATGTGCCGTCTTCGGCGAAGTCGCTGCCGCGAATCAGTTTGCCGAGGTCGTAAGTAAAGATGTTCATGTGAGGCAGCACAGCGTAGGGATTATATTCGCCGGGGTGCTTTTCGTCCCATTCACGCTTTGCCGTCTGCTCCATTACATAGTCCCACGTGTAGATTTCTTCGTCTTTGTTGAAGTCGTCGTAGAGATTGAATGGTGTGCCTGAAAGGTGAAGCATCTTGGTCTTCTCCTTTTTGAGCACTTCAATCACACGAGAGCCGAGCGAAGTGCGTGTGCCCTCGTGGGCTTCGTCGATAACCACGAGGTCCCAATCGTTTTCGAGGATTGAGTTGCGCAAATGCTCGTTTTCGGGGTCGGCTTCTTCCTTGTCTTTGTCGTTCACAAGGTTTGAACGGCGAAGATACTGCATAGATGCGAAGAACACATATCCGTTGCCCTCTGCACGGTCGGCATGGCGTTCGAGGTCGAAGAAGTTGCCGGTGGCATCATCGTCGAACTTTGTGCCGTATTTGAACTTCGTTGGAATATCGCCGAAGATTTTATTGAAATCTTCTTTCCAACTATCGTTAACCACCGGACGGTGAGTAACGATGAGAACTCGCTTAACACGTCGGTTGTTGCGTTGGCTTTCCGACATTTCGCGAGCGAGTTTTAGGGCACACAGCGTCTTGCCGAAACGCATCTTTGCGTTCCAAAGGTACTTTTGGAAATCTGCTTTCTTTTCAAAGTGCGTCCTTGCATCTTTAATCGCCTTTTTTTGTTCGTCACGAAAAACGATTGTATCTCCAAATAAGCCGGTAGTCGTCTTAATTGGAGCATCGGTATAGACTATGTAATCTTTTTTCGGCATATTATGTTGATACTAAAATTATTTAATCAGAGTGTGGAAAAATATCTCTCCTGTTTTGTCACGCGGCTCTGACGGAAACCAATTCATAATCTTGCATTGGATTCCGTTGTGGCTGTGAACATCATTGTTCTTACAGCCCTGGCAAGGCGTGATTTTCGTTATATAATCGGGTTGCTCGACATCAAATAAAGTCTTTTGTGCTGGGACTTCCTGCTTGTCTTCGTGGCAAGTTTCGGGGATAACCATTTTCAAACCGTCCATTTGCCAAATGTTCCACGAAATGATGTTGGCAACTTCGTGAAGATAGTTCAACGACGGCATTCTGCCGGGGAAACGAAGTTGATAGAAGTCGATGAATGTGAGCAGCACATTTTCGCGAGCCAACAGCAGGTTGTCGCCTTGCCACTCGTAGCCGTAGGTCGATTGCAAGGCAATTTTTATCCACTTGAACCACTTCTGAATGGAAGCCGTTCCGTAGATTTCGTGGACTACACGGAATTTGCGGTCGAGAATGCCGATGCGGCTCAGCGGCTCAATCATTTCACCCGTGGTAGTATCGTAGCGACTTGTAATATAAGGGGCTTCGCCGCAGGTGATTTCCATACGCTTTGCCTTAACGTAGTCGCGCCAATTTTCTTCCTCTTTGAACACTAATTTTTCGGTCGGAATCCAACCTTTTTCAGTTTCGGTATTGAACATACCCTCGCGACCGAAAAATGCGTTGTCAACAAGGTTGTTTTGCTTGTTGCAAATCCACGAGGGAGTGAACACTTCCGCCTTATCTTTAGAGCGGAGCGTCTGCACCTCGCGGCTTTTCTTGATGCGAGGTTGAATAATGGTGGAGTGTTCACCTGTAATAGACTCGATAGTTATATGAGAGGAGGGAGAAAATTCCGGACCTAAATCGGCATAGTTATCAGTAGCCCAAATGATATTTTGATTTGAGCTTCGGTCTTTAAGAAGAATTTTAAGAAGTTCTTCGTCAAACTGGAGGATTGAGTCCTCGTTTATGTCTATCTGGTTTACGTCCAGCATATAAAGTAAGAAAAATTAATTAAGGCTGTAAATGTACTCGCTGTGTTTTGCCTAAACGATAGTACAATATTTATGTATAAATGCAAAGTTACGAAATTTTATCGTATTATTACACATAT
>JBJEDP010000131.1:0-6766 GCA_051872175.1 Candidatus Limisoma sp. | reverse complement strand
CGGCATTGCGTCACAGCGATTACAAAATCGACTACACCATCCGCAACTACAGCGACGTTGACGAAATCAAACGCGTGATGAAAGAACGTCCGCAGAAGCTGAGTCTCAACGAGTTGTTTATGGCGGCACGCACGTACGAGCCGGGCAGCGACGACTATAATGAAGTGTTTGAAGTGGCAGTTCGCATGTTCCCTGAAGATGCAACGGCAAATCTCAACGCAGCCAATACGGCAATGAGCAAAGGTGATATGAAAGCGGCAGAGCGCTACCTCGCCAAGGCGGGCAACAGCCCCGAAGCCGAATACGCACGCGGCATCTATAAAGCCCTCAACAAGGACTATGTCGGAGCAGCGGCAATCTTCGAAAGCGTTAAGGGTTCGGTGCCTCAAGCAAAGGCTACGCTCGACGAACTTAGGGAATTTAATTTGATTAAATAGAACATAAAACAAACATTAAAATTTCGTTTAAAAAATGAAGAAGTATTTTAGTTTAATTTTGGGCGCAATTCTTGTTGCAGGCTTCGCAAGCTGTAACAATGACGACCCTACCGTAAAAGGTGGAGAGGCTGAAGGCGAACAAGTCTATCTGTCTTTCAAAGTTCAAAACGGAGTTGATACTCGTTCCGCAACAACCGAAGATGGCAAATACGTATCGACCGACTCTGTAGAAGTTGGTACAGATGCAGAAAATGCAATCTCGAGTTGCCAAATCATTTTGGCTTCGACAGATGGAAGTGGAATGATTATTCCAAACGAAATCGTTGTCGATAAGGCTACCACAGATACTTATGTAGCATCGTTCAACTCTAAGGACATCGTGCCTGAGTCAACTTATCTTGTTTACATCGTTTGCAACACATCGCTTGATGTTGATCACTTCAGCACAGATGCACTCTATTCGACAGTAAAGGGCGCTGCTCTTGCAGCAGACGTTTTGACAGCAGAAGGCCAACCGGCAAATGCAGGTCATTTCTGGATGACAAATGCTGACGACGACGAAGCTATCAAGTTTGAAATGCCGGATGCACGCACACTTGCTCAATACAATACTAAGACTAATCCTCTTAACCTTGGTATCTTCAACGTAGAGCGTACAGTGGCACGTGTAGACTACAAAGCAGAAAAGGAAAATAACATTTATCCTTCGCTTGACGGTCAACTCAACATCCAACTCGTAGCAGCCGCTCCGGTTAACATGAACAACGACTTCTATATGTGGAAACGCGTATCTATGGACGGCACAATGAACGGTGCAGTTCGCGGTGGTCGCGAAAGAGCTTCTAACTGGGTTGTAGGTTACGACTATGCTTTCAAATTGGCTTACACAGGTGGCGCATATGCTAACATGCTCTATCCGATGACTGATTTGACGACTCTCAATTGGACAGACCTTAACACTCTCTCAATAAACGACAACTATGAAGGTGACTACAAAGTATGGCGTTATTTGACAGAGAACATCATTCCGCCGGTATTGGAAGAACATGGCGATGCAATTGACCCCAACTACAACAATCAAAAGAACGGTATCACAACCGGTATCGTGTTCAAAGCACGCCTTACAGCAAACGACGGCACAGCTCTTGCAGCATCGATGGCAGAAGGTAAACCGATTTATGTATTCGACAACGTATGCTACGGTACTTGGGCCGACGTAAAAGCAACAGTTGCTAACCCGGCAGGCCTGGCAGGCGACGCAAAGAAGATTGCGCTTTTGGCAGGTTACAACCGCGCATGTGCAGGTCTTGCTGACGATGTAGAACCCAATGCAGCAGCAAAGGCTAACGGTGGCTTTATCGGTTATACTCCGGTTAATGGTAACTACGAATGTCTGTACTACTACTGGGTACGTCACAACGACAACTGGAACAACAACCTTATGGGTCACATGGAGTTTGACATCGTTCGTAACAACGTTTACAAACTTGCTGTTACAAACATTTCGAAATATGGTCACCCGGCTAACAGCGAAGACCCCGATCCGGATCCTGTAGATCCTACCGACCCCGACGAAACAAACGACTACTACTTCAAGGTTGTTGTCAAAGTAGCTAAGTGGGTAGTTCGCATCAACAATATCGAATTCTAATAAAAAATCATTTTCAATGAGACTGAAAAGTCTATATTCACCTAAGTTTGCTGTCAAGGCGCTCGTCGCCTTGACGGCAACCCTCGGGTGTTTCTCATGCAACAGCGTAATCGACGACGGCGTAGCCAATTCGTGCGGTGTCGACGTATATTTCCGCTACGACTACAACATGGAAGCAGCCAACTCGTTCACCAACAAGGTGGATTGTGTGACGCTTTTGGTGTTTGACGAAGCCGGCAATTTCGTTGACAAGCGAGAAGAAGCAGGCGAAGCACTTCGCGACGAAAACTACAAAATACACCTCGACCTTCACAACAAGGCGAAGTATACGTTTGTGGTTTACGGTGGTGTCGCCGATGCCGACAAGTCGTTCGACTTGATGCCGTTTGAGAGACGCTCGAACGTAACGCTCGACGAGCTTGGTGCTCAAATGCATACCGAAGCTATGGAGCAAAGCAAATCGCTGCATTCGCTCTATTTCGGCAAAGTAAACGTCGAGGTTGAAGACTACGAATTGCAAAAAGTGTACGTGCCGTTGGTAAAGGACACAAACAACATCCGCGTTGTGCTGCAGCAAATCAATGGCGAAGTGATTAGCGACAAAGATTTCCAATGCTACATCACCGACGACAACACTTATATGAATAATGATAACGCAATCGTACCGCAAGGCACGGTAACCTACCGTCCGTGGACGCAAGGTCAGACGGTTATCGACGATGCAACGTGGCGTGACGAATCGCTCGACATCGAAGATGGTCCCGTAACTGCAGCCTACTACGAACTTTCGACCGGTCGCCTGATGGCAAGCGACGGCATCAACCAAGGCTTGAACCCGACGGCTCGCCTCGTTGTTCGCAGCGTGGAAAAAGACCGCGAAGTTATCAATATTCCTCTTGTTAAGTATCTCTTGCTGCTCAAGAGTGCTCTCTATGATGATATTACCAAACTAAACACGCTTGTTGACCCGCGTTGGAAAGACAATTCGATTTACTCAACCGACCCGAACCAAAACTTCTTGGACCGTATGAGTGAATGGTCGATTGTTTTCTTCCTCGATTCGAATAACCGTTGGGTTAATGTATATATAATCGTAAACGATTGGGTTGTACGAATTAATGACGCAGAATTATGATTAAAACGCAAATACGATTAGTTGCCTTGTCGCTTATCGTCGGCAGCCTGTTCGGCTGTAGCGACAACAGCGACCAACCGACGATTGAGCCCAATGATGTGTATTTAGAGCTCAACATCGTGGCACCAAACAATATGCAAAATATCGACCCGGCGAAAAAATCGCCTACACGCGCCTACGAAGATAAGGTTGACGGGGAGCTAATTAAGACTCTGCGTTTCATTATCGTACGACCCGACGGAACGGTTGAACACAACCGCCTCTACGACTTTAATCCTATCGAAATCGACGGTTTCGAGAAGAAATTCAAGGTCGTCAGCGGCGAGCAAAAGCGCGTATTCGTGATAGCCAACGAAGACACCCGCTATAGCGGAGGTGCGAAGGTTGTGAACTACGACTTCGAAACAATTCTGCCGGGACAGCAGTTCCCGATGGCGGAATTCTCCGCAATACAAATCAGCACTTCGTCGGATACGCAAACCCTGCCTACCCCGTTGGTGATGTGCTTCAGCAAACGCTTTGACGTGCCTGTCAATTCTGACCTCGAAGGCGAAATGGAGATTATTCCGGCTGCCACAAAGTTTACGTTTACCGTTGCGAACAACAGCGCCGTGTTGACGCAAACTGTTAAGTCAATAAGCATCAACAAGATAGCACGCAATGAATATTTGTGGCCGCGCACGTCGGCAGGCGACGACGTTGAGCTGGGACTCGACGGCAATATGATAGAATACGTCGTGCCGAACATCGCCAACAACGAATACTATACGTTTACGCACGAGTTCGGTTCGGGTTCGCCGATTGAACTCGCTCCGGGCGGAAGTTATACCGATACGTCGTTCTACCTTACCGAAGGTAAGTATACCGACGACGGCGACCTGCGTAACTATAGCATAACCTTTAACTATAACAACGGCGAAGAGATTACGAGTACGCAGTACTTCCCGAATCTCGCACAATTGCCGCGAAATTCACACGTGGTTTGCAATATTACAATTGGAGAAACAGTCGATGATGTTGCGTTCTCAATTGGTGTTGTTGCATTCGGCTCGGTGCCTCTTAATCCGGGCTTTGGATTTTAGTGAATTCTGATTAAGAATATTATTTGAAAGATGATGAAAAAAGGTATAAAATATATTCTACTCAGTATAATAATGTCCATGGCACTCTATTCGTGTCAGGACGACTTCTACGTGCCTGGCACGGAAGAGATAGGCGAAGGCATGTGCGACGTGTCGTTGCAAGTCGCCTATCAACCGACACAGACTAGCGAAACTCGCTTGACAGGCACGGCTATGGATGCACATTTCTATACACCGTTGGTGTTCTTCTTCGATTCGGACGGCAACGTTGTTCGTAAGTTTAAACTTACTTCGGGCGACATTACGAATAAAGAAAACAAAAACGTTACCGAGTCGGGATATGCCGAGGATACGTATAAATATGGTGAAATAGCGCATGGCAAAATTCAAGTGCCCTTCGGACGTTATCGCGTATATGTAGTCCTCGAAGGCGGTGCTGTCCAATTCATCAATATCAACACGCTTGCCGATTTGCGTAATCAGGAATTAACGTGGAGCACAACCGACTATGCAAGCAACGCCATCTCGTTCGGTTCGGCTTCGAGCACAGACCGCGCAATTAACGTTGCCGACAATGAAAACGACTACTACGTAGACCGCAACGGCACTCGCCATGATGCACCCGACGGCGAACTTATTACATTCAATCAGCCTAAGCAGAGCATTTCGGCATGGACCAAGCGTCTTGCCTCGAAAGTGTCGGTGTCGTACGACGCATCGGGCTTGAATCCCGGCATTAAAATCTATATCAAGTCGGTGCAAATCAAGGATATACCTACGTCGTGCTACCTCGGACGTTGCAACACGCCGACGTCGGCCGACCAACTTCAAGAAGGCGAATTGATAGACTATAAGCCCGGTGTGACCGATTTCACGGGATGGGATTACATCTGCAAAGATGAGGCAGACAAGGTGACTTTCGGCTCGTCGCATGCGCAAAACGACGGCACGAGCAACTATATGTACTTCTTTGAGAACAACCAGGGCTTCGGCGAACGTCATAACACTCCTGACACCGGCTGGGAACAAAGTAATTTTGAAAAATATGACAATAAGTATGGTACTTATATCGAGGTTAAGGGCTACTATGTGGACTCGAACGAACGTAACCCGAATCAAGGACCTATAACATATCGCTTCATGCTTGGACAAAACACAACGGACGACTTTAACGCCAAGCGAAGCAAACACTACAAAATCACGCTCGGCTTCAACAAAGACGCCGATAACCCCGATTGGCATATCGAATACGCCGACATCCCCGACGCACTTATGCTCTCGTATGGTTCGGAGTTGATGTCGAATCTGAAGCTGAAAATAGTTGCAGAGCCTGCGGATGTGGTGACTGTAGAAGTGAGCACGCTCTTTAACCATTGGTATTATGAAGGTCATAAGTATCAGAGCCTTGGCGAAGGTACAGGAACTTTTGCAGACCCGAGTTATGGCTTCTTTACACTCGAAGACCCTGCTACAAATACCGCTTTTGTCGGTTCTAAAACCTACACCGAGAGTACGCAAAACGGCGCTATTCGCGAGATAGATATCCCGGTGTGGACGAGACAAATGACGTTAGGAAACTCTTTTACCGGATATAATATCTTCTTCGACCATCAACGCTATGGCAAGATTCATGCTGTGATAAAGGTTAACGGTGCAGTTCGTTACGAAAAAGATATTGACATCGTGCAAGTAAACCGACTTGAGAACCCGTCAGGAATCTGGCGTTCGTCGAGTTCTGATGCTCCATTCCACGTGCAACTCTCGCGCCGCGATGGTGATGCCACGAACTTTACAGTCATCCAATCCTATCTCGGACCGTGGTCGGCAAAAGTGATAGGTAGCGACAGTAGTTGGGCACTTATATCGCCTAATGGCTCAGACAATTGGGGCAGTACCGTAACAGGTGATGAGAATACAGATGTGCAATTCTGGTATAAGCCAAATGGAACTATTTCAAGCACCGAAAGTCGATATGCGATAATTGAGGTTCGTTATCACAATAATAACTGTATCCACTATATCTTCTGCCGTCAAGGATATGCGCCGACGCAATTCAACGGACAGTCGTTCAAGTGGTGTACAGGTAATCAGCTTGCAAAAGATGTTGAGGCTTCAACGCCTACACAAGAAGGCTCGATGTTTAAGTTTGGAAATGAGGAGCAAGCAATCTTGGCAAAGAATAATTTGGAAGACGGCTATGGATTCTATAAGACGGGAGGTTCAACGCCAGACGATTATGCTTTCTGTGCGACATATACACTAAATACGGATTGGCCTTCAATTGCAACTGCGCCGCATGAATCTACTCAGCGTAATAATTATATGACGTCATTTAAGTCGGAGGACCCTTTGACTGTCGATAAGTATGAGTTTGTTGTAGGTGATGCTGCAGACCAAAAGGAGTTCTTGATGTATGACGGCACAAAGAAAACATGGGCTGGTATTCCGTGGGTAAAGATCG
>JBJEDP010000130.1:0-6846 GCA_051872175.1 Candidatus Limisoma sp. | reverse complement strand
AAGTAAACGGCATCAAGATTTACCACGGTAGCGTAGGCAAAAACGAAGTCTACGCAATGCAATGCGGCATAGGCAAAGTAAATGCAGCCGTTGGCACATTGTCGTTAATAGAAATTTGCAAGCCCGACGTGGTTATAAATACCGGAGTTGCCGGCGGCGCGGATTTACAGGTTCGCCGTATGGACGTAGTGGTCGGAAGCGAGATTTGCTATCACGACGTATGGTGCGGTCCCGGCAACGATTACGGATGCGTTGAAGGACTTCCCCTATTCTACAAATCGAATGAAAAATTAACGAAAATTGCTGCAACAATTACCGATAAAGGCAGAATCATTCCCGGGCTAATCTGCTCCGGCGACAAATTCATCTCAAAAGTTGAAGAAGTTGCCGATATAAAATCGCATTTCCCCGGGGCATTGGCTGTCGATATGGAATCGGCGGCTATTGCACAAGTATGCCATTTGAAGGGTGTTTCGGTGTTTGTTCTTCGCATCATCAGCGACACGCCGGGAGCCGAAGCCGACAACTATTCTCAATACACGGATTTTTGGGGCAGCGCACCCGTTCACACGTTCGAAATTTTGTCTGACATCTTATCGCAATTATAAATTATGGAAAAAATACCGAGTTTTACGATAAATCATCTTAAACTCAAACGAGGCATATACGTTTCGCGCATCGACTGCACGGAATCGGGCGACTACATTACCACATTTGACGTTCGGATGAAAGAGCCCAACAGAGAGCCGGCAGTTTCGCAATCTGCGCTACACACCATCGAGCATCTCGCCGCAACGTTTCTTCGCAACCACCCGACCTGGAAGGACCGCATAGTCTATTGGGGTCCGATGGGATGCTGTACGGGCAACTATCTATTGGTCAAAGGGAAACTCTCATCAGCCGACGTGCTGCCGCTGATGATTGAAACTTTCAGATTCATCAGCACCTTCGAAGGCGATATCCCGGGAGCAACTCCGCGCGACTGCGGGAACTACCTTCTCAACAACCTGCCTATGGCTCGTTGGGAAGCAAAGAAATATCTTGAAGAAGTGCTTCTAACAGCTACAGAAGAGAATCTGAATTATCCGGATTAGAGGGGCTCGACAAAGTCCACTTTCCTCGGCTATAGACGAATTCCAAGACACCTAACTGACACAGTTTTATGATTGTGTCAGTTATTGTGTTTACCGACATCTTCAATGCCAAAGCCATATCGCTGATTTCGGCGCCCGGATTGTCGTTTGCATATCTCATAACGACAGCCTCTGTCTCTGTGAAATCGGTTTTTGCATAGGCTTGGCTTCTGCGACGCATTATTGCCGCTATAGCGTCCGGAATTTGAATATTCTCATCATCGACACGGAAGTATGCTTTCAATCGATTGCCCTCTTCTTTTGTAAAAACCAAATCTTTCGACTTCGCTATTTCCGCAACAAGCACATATTTTCCGTCGAAGCAATACAAACAGTTGCTTACCCGCTGTGGCGGCTTGCAATACATTTGTGCGGCTTGTTCTATCATGTAGAATTCCTCTTCGCTTTTGACGCCTGCAATCGCACCGTTGTCTTTGACACCAATCAGCAATCGACCGCCACGATTGTTGGCAAATGCCGAAATGCTACGCGCAATCTTGCGCGAATCGCTTATAGCATATTTGAAATCCTGACCGACGTGCTCGCCTTCGTCAATGTATTCTAATAGTAAATCCTTGTCGTGGATTGGTTTGACATTTTTAAACTCCATCAGCATCCTCCTTTCTCTTTTTGTAAAGTTGGTAAGAATTCGCCACGTTATGCCAAATGCTGTAGAATCCGCCGGCAATGGCTGTGATTGGCGTGAAGAAAGTGTATCCCATCCAGATTGCCAGCACCGTGTTTTTTTGTCCGAGAGTTTGCCCGGCACTTATTGCGTCGTCGTAACGCGCGCCTATGCGCCTTCCGAAGTAGAACTGAGCAATACAACAAATCAGAGAAACGACGGCAATGCCGATTTGCGACAGCATTGTCACGTTGGTATTGTGTATCGTTTTGGCTGTCATTGTCATAGCCAGAAGTAAGGCTACCGACCACATATAGAACGGCAAATCGGGATATTTCATAATGATGCCATGCAATTTAGGCAACAAACGTCGAACAATAATAGCAACGACTAACGGCAAAAGCAACAGCGGAAAAACCTTGCCAATGATGAGCAAAAATGCTGTTACGAATTGCATCCCCTGCTGAGGATGTACTAACGGAACAAATGCGGGAACGACCAAGGCTGTTACCAAATTTATAAGAATCAGATAGGTGGTATTGTGTGCCACGTCTCCGCCTAACTTACGCACCACAACGGCTGATGCCGTCGCCGTCGGGCAAATCATGCACAACATTGCGCCTTCGATAAGGACTCGCAAATCGTTGTGTTTACTCATCATTATGGCAAGAAGCGACAACACGATGAACGATAATGTTTGAATCAACAACAACCAAATGTGCCAACGACATGGGCGTAAATCGTGCAATTCAACTCGACAAAATGTCAAAAACAGCATCATAAATATCAACATCGGCTGAACTATCGAAACCGCAGTATTCGCAAACTGACGAGTAGATTCCAATGCGGGGATGTTTATGTAGATATAATACAACGATACACCTAATATCATTGCTATCGGAAGCATCCAATTTCTGAAAAAAGTCAATAGTTTCATTCCTAAACTTTCTTTTTTACGACTGCAAAGTTACTCCTTATTATAGTAATAAGCAAATCACAAAAAGCGTGGCGACCTACGTCGGCGATGTATCGACGCAAGTTACCACGTTATTTTGTCAATATCTACGAACTCTAAATCGGCAGTACACCGATACCGGGTCGGTCGGTGAGCGTCACCTTGCCGTCGACAATCTTCATGCCGTCGAAGCAATCGTTGGCAATGAGGAGGTTTCCGTCCAAGTCTGCCCAATCGACCATCGGTGCCAGTTGGGCGGCTGCGCTAACCGCACACGATGTTTCGGTCATACATCCGAGCATCACTTTCATTCCCAACGAGCGTGCAAGCACTGCCATCTTGTAGGCTTCGTGCATACCGGTGCTCTTCATCAGTTTGATGTTAATGCCATCGTAGGCTTCTTTTGCACGAAGTACGTCGGGAAGGCGTTGGAGAAATTCGTCGGCAATGATGGGAAGAGGACTACGCTCGCGCAACCATGCCGTTTCTTCGATTTTCTCTTTCGGCATCGGTTGCTCAACAAACAAGCAATTGCGCTCGGCAAGCCAATGGCACATTTCCAACGCTTTTTCTTTGTCGTCCCATCCTTGGTTGGCATCGACGCATATCGGACGGTCGGTTTTCGAGCGGATAATTTCAACAAGTTCTTCATCGTTGTCCAGTCCCATTTTGACCTTCAAAACTTTATATGGAGCGGCTTCGTCTACCTTTTTGCGCACCACTTCGGCGGTGTCGATGCCAATGGTAAACGACGTGTTAGGAGCCTTTTCGGGCGACAATCCCCAAATCTTGTACCACGGTTGCCCCATAATTTTTCCGAGCAAGTCGTGCAAAGCAATGTCGACCGATGCTTTTGCTGCACGATTGTTGGGCGCAACGCTGTCGACATATGCCAAAATCTCTTCGATTCTGAACGGGTCGGTGAATTGCGACAAATCGAGTTTGCCGAGAAATTCACACACCGAAGCAATTGATTCGCCAAGATATGGAGGCATCGATGCTTCGCCATAGCCGACAATGCCGTCGTATTCGAGTTGCACCAAGACGTCGGGCGTAGTTGTCCGGCTGTATTTTGCCAAATTGAAAGAGTGTCGCAATTTCAACTCATACGGTTTGAACGACAAATTGAGTCGTCCGCTTTTGGGGACGATTCGAGTTGCTTCGCCTGCAGCTGATATCGATATCGGGCTTGAAAGTGCAATCAGTCCCAATGCTGTCCCTTTTAGAAATTTTCTCCTATCCATATATATTATTGTTTTATGTACCACGGATGCGCTTTGACAGCCGTAATGCCTTTTGTTCCTACATAGCCGTTAATTCTCGACATCGAGATAAACGTATAATCCAAAAAATCTTCAGCATTCGGGTCCATGCTGTTTATCTTAACTCGTCCCGAACTGTGAATATACTTGCCTTTGTCGAGATACATTGCAACGTGTGTCACTCTACCCGACTTTGTGCCGATGAAAATCAAATCACCTTTTTGCGCTTGTTGCGCCCAATTGTGCCAGTCAATTTTACCGCCGGTATGCACTTGTTGCGAGGCATCGCGCTGAAGGATTATGCCGTTCGAAAAATATGCCGTCTTGACAAATCCGGAGCAGTCTGCCATCTTCGACGACATTCCGCCCCAAAGGTATGGCGAACCCATCATTCGACGAGCATTTCGTTCTATGACATTGATGTTGTATTCCTGTTTTGCCCATTCGTCGAAGTCGCTAACGTCGTTTTTCTTAACGTATCCCTGACGCCCGTCGGGCAATTCGACCTTGAAGAATTTTCCTTTCTTTTCGACAAATTTCAGAATGTTACCAAGTAGCAAATCAGAGACAATGCACGATTCGTCTGCCTTAGCGTCGGAATAAAGCGACGCTTGATAAGTCGTTACGACGCAACGCTTCGAACTGCGCCACTGCGCAAATTCGTCATCGCTGAGCATCGTCATCGACGAATCGGTCATATAGCCCAAATAGTTGTCGGGAGTTTGCACCAACGACATACCGTCTTCGCATTTAAGCACTCGCATAGGTGTTCCCATAATTGCTTGCGACACGAGTTCGGCGCTACTTGCAGCCCGACCGCGCATACATGCCACCGATATAGAAACGATTGCCCACGGCTTGGTTACCGTTTCGTCGGGCAAAACGGTGATAGAGTCGTGGAATGTGTATCCCGCAGAGCTTAATGCCTCCGCAATGTCGGCGACGGCTTGACGATTTTCCACATTGCCCCGCACCACGACCGAACTATCAGCAGCCAACTCCGATTTAAGAGTCCATACGGCAACTCTCTTGTCGGGAGCATATCGACTTCTGACTGATTCCAGGATGTCGTTAGGCGACGTTTGAGCCGACAACGATGCAGCAAACGTCGCAGCACAAAGCAAAAGTATCTTAAAATGTCTCATATCAACGTTCAATGCTTATCATTTCAACTTTCGGTTGCCAGTCTTCATAGTAGAACAAGTTTCCGCCATCCCATTCCACTTCGCCGAGCTGGAAGTCGACGGTTTCGCTTCTTACCCATTTTTTTGCCGGGCTGAGGATGCCGCGAACACCTTTGTTCGACGCAAAGCGCATATAGTCGAGTCCTGTCTTGTAGAAATCCATCACAGCCTCTTCGCGAGTCGATTTAAGCAAACCGAACGACATATCAACGGGCACCCAGCCGACACCTTCGTAGTATACTTCAGCCCAATCGTGCATACCTGCCGAATGTTCTTCGAGCATATATCCGCTCTCCCAACGTGCCGGGATGCCTAACGATCGGAGCAGCGAAATGTAGAGCAACGACACTTGTCCGCAGTCGCCATGGCGCATCTCCAAAACGTATTCCGGAATGCAGGGAATCGTGCTATACTCGCGAGCGCCTGCCCACGGGAAATAGGTGTCTTCCCACTCATAAATCAACGACGCTTGACGCAACGGGTCTGTTTCGCTACCGACTATCGACTTCGCCAATTGACGCATTTGTTCGTCGACCACCACGTGTGGATATTCCGCTGACGTGTATTTCTTGTAGAGTTCCGAATCTTTATCGTAGTCAGTCTTATGTGCTGCAATGTAGTCTTTACTATAGTATTGCGAACGCGTCTTATAAGACACAACAATTTCAAAACGTGTTTCTTTGCCCTTAACTGCTTTTTTCTCCATATAGACCGTATTATGAACGCTACCTTGAGAGAATGTCACTTTGTCGGACGACGAAACCAAAGTGGCATCCGATTGACGCTCCGACTCTACGGGGAACGGCAGCCATGCCCTTACGACACTGCCGGCAGGCACTGCGTCGGGCTTAACGATAGCCGAAAAGCGCATTGTCACTTTCACCGGCGCCGACAAACCCTTGTCGCTTGACACTGTGATTGCCTTGCTCGCCGCTTCTTCGAGTTCGCGAGAGCCGGCATAAGCCTCGGCTGCCCTATGCTTTGACAATTCCGGCACCAAGCGGTCCAAATTCGAAACCGTTTTGTTGAACACACGATTGACGCCATCGATATTGTGCACTTCAATGTATTTTTTCTGCGCCCACGAGTCAATCATTTCGCGAGTTGCGTGAGGAAATTTCTTTTGGATAAGGGCTACACCTTCTTCATATGTATAGTCGAAGTCGCCCCTTACGCGTTGCATTATGGCGCGCAATGAGTCAGCCTCGACAGCGGTTATCGTGCCCGGATTCTCTGATAGCAATTTCTCTACGGCGGCAAATGCGCCACCATCGACCATCGTTTTAACTTGTTGCGGCACTACGGCACTTACGCTAAATGCCACACCGGTTGACAATACTATTCCCAATATTTTTTTCATATACTCTTGTATTTTCATAACAAAGTTAAAAATTCATTTCGAATAATGCAACATTTATCACATTTTTCCTTTCCAATAATTGCAAATTGCTGTTATTGCCTATCATTATTCCACCATTACGCGCTCTTATTCAAAAAAATCTTAACAAAATAATATGAACCATAATTTGCCGAATTAAAAAGAAAGACTTAACTTTGCGAAAGCAATTGAGCCCCGAATGTGTGCACCATTATAGACGATACTATAACACATACCGATTTAAGGTTGTTTTTCATCATAACGAAGCATTACATTAAGGCTTTTAGATGCGAATTGAACGTTACGACA
>JBJEDP010000129.1:0-6863 GCA_051872175.1 Candidatus Limisoma sp. | reverse complement strand
CAGCGGATATAACGAATACATGGAAAATGCCTTCTGTGCCAGAAGGATCTTACATGTGGTTATGGAACGTCCAGCCGAGATGTGCATCGTATTTTTTCGTCACTGGCTTTGCCACGTCGTGGAAAAGTGCAGCCCAACGCAGCCACACGTTGTCGCTACGCTCGGCTACGCGGTCGAGCACTTGCATCGTGTGGTAGAAGTTGTCCTTATGTCCGCGACCGTCTTTCACCTCCGAGCCTTTCAAGGCTGCCAATTCCGGGCAAATCAATGCGAGCAGTCCGGAGCGCTCGAGCAGGATGATGCCTACCGACGGACGACTCGACTTCATTATTTTGGTCAATTCGTCGTAGATTCGTTCTTTCGAAATAATCTCGATTCGATATGCGTTGCGCGCAATGGCATCGAATGTTTCGGGGAAGATGTCGAATTGCAACTGCGTGGCGAAACGGATTGCACGCATCATGCGCAGCGGGTCGTCGCTGAACGTAATGTCGGGGTCGAGCGGTGTGCGGATGATTTTGCGACCGAGGTCGTCGATGCCGCCGAACGGGTCGATAAGTTCGCCGAAAGAGTCGACATTGACGCTGATAGCCATGGCGTTGATGGTGAAGTCGCGTCGACGTTGGTCGTCGTCGAGCGTACCGTCTTCGACGATGGGATTACGGCTTTCGCGGTGATATGATTCACGCCGAGCGCCGACAAACTCGAGTTCGAGGTCGCCGTGCTTGACTTGTGCCGTGCCGAAATTGCGATAGACGGCGAGCGACGTTTTACCGCCGAGGGTCGATGCCAGACGTTCGGCGAGTGCGATGCCGCTGCCGACGGTAACGAAGTCGATATCCTTCGACGGGCGCTGCAAAAACAGGTCGCGCACATAGCCGCCAACGACATAGCACGGTTGCCCCATGCTGTCGGCAACGTCGCCTACCGTGTGAAATATTTTATCGTTTAAAGCCTGTTTCATACCAAATTTGCTAATTCTTCGGGGAAATCAGTTAAACAATCAAGCCCGGCGTCGGTAACGAGATAGGTATTTTCGATGCCGACGGCGCCCACTTGCGGAATCACGAATTTCGGCTCGAGAGCGATGACGTTGCCTGCGCGGAACACGTCTTTGCTGCGCGGTGCGAGCACAGGCAATTCGTTAACCTCGATACCCGCGCCGTGCCCGATAAATCCGGCTTTCTGACGATGTCCCATAAAGTAATCGTCGAGTCCGGCATCGGCAACCATAGCGGCGGCAAGGTTGTAGGCTTCAGAGGCTGTAAAACCGGGCTTGATAGCCTCACGCAAGCAATTGTGAATGTCGACCGACAGACGATGAGCATCCAAAGCCAATTGTGGCACTTCGCCGATACGGAACGAGCGCGTCATGTCGGTCATATAGCCGGTAAAGTTGCCGTTCATGTCGACCATCAACGTATTGCCGCGGCGCAAAACCGTGCCGTTGCACCCTACCGGAAGCGACTGATGGAGACCTTCGCCTCCCATAGCGAAATCGTACGGCGTCGGCGTGTCGGCATTGTCGCCGCTGAGCACGTTGCCCATATAGAGTTCCATCGACTCGCCGCTGATGCGGAAAATGCCGAGACAGCCGTCGCAACGCAGCACGCGTTCCATCTCGATTTGGAATTCTACGTCGGTCATTCCCACCTCGAAAACGCTCGGAATGCGTTGATAACTGTTGGAATGACGTATACCTGATTGGCGAAGAAGTTCGATTTCGCAAGGAGTCTTGACGGAGCGGCTCTGCGACAATATAGGCGAGCCGTTGAAAACTTCTTCAACGTCGAAGGCAGACTGAAGGCGTTTTGCCATATTATAAGGAAGACGGTCGAGTTCGAGCGCGAGGCGCGAGGGCTTGGCGATGCCGGCAGCGCTCAGCGCGTCGACAATCTGCTCGGGCTTGCGGATGTAGACCACCTGTGGATGCTCTATGCCGACAGGTCGACGCACCAAATAAAGTGTATCACCCTCGGCCGGCACATAAGCATATCCCGCATAGACTGCACCGGCAACGTAGTAGAGATTTGCGTTGCTGCTAACGAGCAAGCCGTCGAAGCCTTGCTCTCTGATTAGCTGCTGCAACTTGTCTTGTCGCAGTCGTTGTTCCTCCGTATCTAAAAATTTCATCTTTTCAAAGTTTTAAAAAAGTCGGTTAGTTCAGAAAATGAATCGAAAACGATGTCGGGACTATCGCATGTTCCGAATCCGTATGACGCAAAAGCGAACGGCACTTGAGCGCGGTGTGTGCTCGTGCAATCGCTTTGGGTGTCGCCGACGTAGACGGGTTGACGCAGCGTGTGACGCTCCATAATGCGGCGAATGTTTTCATCCTTTTGCAGACGAGTTTCGCCGAAAGTGACAGCCTCGGTAACGAAATCGGTAATGCCGATATGGCGCATCATATTATTCAAACCGTCGGCGCCGCAGTTGCTCAACAGAAAGATTGGATACGACTGCGACAGCCTCTCGATGCCGGCAACAACGCCGTCGTATGGCGTTCCGCCCAGACGAGGCATCATCTCGATTTCGAGACGCTCGAGTTCGGGCATAAATTGTTCGGCAGGCACTTGCGGATTGGGTCCGGCAACGTTGTGGTAAATGTCGATAAGTGGTTTGCCCATCAGGCTTATCAAGTCGCTGCGGCTAACCTCTCGCTCAATGCCGAATCGGCGAAAACACTCAATCCAGATTTTGCAATACGAGTCAACGGCATCCCAAAGGGTGCCATCCATATCGAAAATCAAGGCATCTGTCTCAGCCCAAACAATATTTCGATTGAATATGTTCACGTTGCTATTCTTTTTTAACTAAAGCAAGTCCTATGTTTGCAATATTTTTAACCGTATCTTGACGCAGATTTTGCCAAATCATCACTTCGTCGAACTGTCCGTGCGCAACGTCTGAGCGCAGAGGCACGGTGAGTTGATAGAGCCCGCCGAGTCCGGAGCCGTACCAGTTGCCGAACTTGTCGGCAAGAGCCACGTTGACGTCGCTTGTCGACACCAGCTTGCCGTGGTTGAAATAGTCGACCTTGACATATAGATTGCGATACGGGTAGTAGTTGTCGTGGCGGAGTTGCAGCACGAGGTCGCTACCCGGTTGGACAATCGAATCGGGGAAAACGAAGTTGAACGACTGTTGTTTAGCCCACCCCGCCGGTTCGATGTCGCGGAAGTCGCTAAAATAGACTCCGTCTGACGAGCAGGCGGAGACTAAAAGCGCAATCAAGAGCGCAATCAAACTATTTCGTTTCATTATTATCTTGGCGTTGCCTGTCATTTGGCGTTCGTTGCTTATCCTGATTTTGACGCGGTCCCTTGGGTCGATTTTTCGGCTTGTTGGGACGCTGCTGACGTTGTTGATTCGGCTGCTGAGCATTCTGCGCGGGTGCTCCTCCGTCCTGTTTGGGTCGACGGTTTTGCTGCTCGCGGCGGTCTTGCTGCTTAGGCTGATTGCCGTCGGATTGACGCTTCGGATTTTTCTTCTTTTTCTTCTTTTTGTCGAAGCGCGTCACGCTATCTTGACCGAGAATGTCGCCAAACTCGCGAACCACAGCCTTGTCGCGTTCGCTCTCCAAGCGCAGGTCGTCGGGCTTGACGCCGTTTTTGTTAAGCGCAATAATCTCGAAAGCGCGCTCGGCGGAGATTGTCACGAGATTTGCCGGCACGTTCTTGTCGGTGGAATATGTCAACTCCTTCTTGAAGATATCGCTCTTGAAGAAGTAATATGTTCCGGTGGTCGTTTCGAGATGCACCTCCTTCGACGGAAGTTGCTTGACGCACTCAACGTAGGCATCAACCTCGTAGTTTAGACAGCACTTGAGTTTTGCACACTGTCCGGCAAGTTTCTGCGGATTGAGCGAAATGTCTTGAAAGCGTGCGGCACTTGTTGCTACCGACACGAAATTGGTCATCCAGCTCGAACAGCACAACGGGCGTCCGCAGGGTCCGATACCGCCGATACGACCTGCCTCCTGACGGGCACCGATTTGCTTCATCTCGATGCGAATATGGAAGGTTTCGGCAAGCACTTTGATGAGTTGACGGAAGTCGACGCGCTCGTCGGCAATATAGTAGAAAATTGCCTTATTGCCGTCGCCTTGATACTCCACGTCGCCGATTTTCATATCCAGACCGAGGTCTTTGGCAATCTTGCGCGAACGTATCATCGTGTCGTATTCGCGAGCTTTTGCCGCCTCAAACTTTTCGATGTCGGTAGGCTTAGCCTTGCGGAAGATTCTACGGATTTCGGCATCGGCACGCAGATTGGCTTTCTTCATCTGCAGAGCGACGAGTTTGCCGACCATCGACACCGTGCCGATGTCGTGTCCCGGGCAAGCCTCTACGGCAACCAAATCGCCGATGTTGAGTTGCAAACCGATACTATTCTTGTAGTAGCCCTTGCGCGTGTTTTTGAACTGCACTTCGACCATGTCGAAGTCGTTCATGTCGCCGGGCACGTCGCCAAGCCAGTTGTAGCTAACAAGTTTTCCGCGAGGACATCCGGCAGACTTACACTTACACGTAGAAATGCCGTCTTTCTTTTCAGATTTATCGTCCATGGCGTAAAATGTTATTTAGCAAAACTTACGGCACGCGTTTCGCGGATTACGGTAATCTTTACTTGACCCGGATATGTGAGTTCGTCTTGTATCTTTTGTGCAATTTCGGTCGAAAGTTTTTCGGTCTCAACGTCGTTAATCTTGTCGGCGCCGACAATTACGCGAAGCTCGCGACCTGCCTGGATGGCGTAGGTCTTGATGACGCCGGGATAAGACAAAGCGAGTTGTTCGAGGTCGTTAAGGCGCTTGATGTAAGCCTCAACCACTTCGCGACGTGCGCCGGGACGCGCACCCGAGATGGCGTCGCACACTTGTACGATGGGCGCCAGGAGCGAATTTTGCTCCACTTCGTCATGGTGAGCGCCGATAGCGTTGCAAATGTCGGGTTTTTCTTTGTATTTCTCAGCGAGCTTCATACCGAGAATTGCGTGCGGCAATTCGGGCTCTTCGTCGGGCACTTTGCCGATGTCGTGGAGCAAACCGGCGCGGCGTGCTTTTTTCGGGTTCAAGCCGAGTTCCGACGCCATGATTGCGCAGAGGTTAGCCGTCTCGCGCGAGTGTTGAAGCAAGTTCTGACCGTAGCTCGAGCGATATTTCATCTTGCCGACGAGGCGAATCAGTTCGGGATGCAAGCCGTGGATACCCAAGTCGATGGTTGTACGCTTACCGGTTTCGATGATTTCTTCTTCGATTTGCTTGCGCACTTTGGCAACGACTTCTTCGATGCGAGCCGGGTGAATACGGCCGTCGGCAACGAGTTGATGAAGTGCCAAGCGAGCAATCTCGCGACGTACGGGGTCGAAGCCCGAAAGGACGATGGCTTCGGGGGTGTCGTCGACGATGATTTCGATGCCGGTAGCAGCCTCAAGAGCGCGAATGTTACGGCCTTCGCGACCGATGATGCGGCCCTTGATTTCATCGCTGTCGATATGGAACACGGTTACGGCATTTTCGATAGCCGTTTCGGTTGCCACGCGTTGGATTGTTTGAACGACGATGCGCTTCGCCTCTTTGTTGGCGGTCAACTTAGCTTCGTCCATAATGTCGTTGATATACGAAGCGGCATTGGTTTTTGCCTCGTCTTTCAACGACTCAACGAGACGCTCTTTTGCTTCTTCAGCCGAAAGCCCGGAGATGTGTTCGAGGGCTTCTTGTGCCTTCTTGTGAAGCTTTTCGACTTCGTTGTTACGAAGTTCGAGCGCTGCTTGCTGCTGCTCGAGAGTCTTCTGCTGAGCTTCGTTCTCGTTTTTCTTTTTCTGCACTTCCGATTGCAACTGGTTGAGCTGCATTTCGCGTTGTTTAGCCTTTGCCTCAGCCGATTGCACTTTTGCCATACGGGCATTCGCTTGCTTTTCAGCCTCGGCCTTCATGCGCATTTCTTCCTCTTTGGCTTCAAGAATCTTGTTCTTCTTGAGCACATCGGCTTCCATACGCGCTTCCTCAATTATATTTTTGGCACTACTGTGCGCCATTTTCTTCGTAATGAATAGCGTGACCAGCGAACCGACCACCAGGGCTACCACTACTGCAATAATTCCGATAATTATTTCCATTAAATTTAGTTTTTTTTGTTTTAGTGTTAGTTATAAAAAAGCACCAATGCTACACCTGCAAAGGGCGCAACATCAGTGCGGTTATCTCATATTAAATACTCTAAAAAAATAACTACCTATGTTTTCGACATAAAAGCCGAAAATCGATGGATATTAAATTTTTGCCGATTCCTCCGAACACGGCGTTGCATTTATCTTGACAGTGTGCGAGCTACTCATTGAGCTGCTCGATACACTTTTCGACGTCCCGCACCAATTTGGCGATAAGTTCACGACTCTTGGCGATAGACTCTTTGTCGGGGGCGGCGATGCGTGCTATGCGAAGATATTGATTTTCCATCGACAGCACTTCTATCTCTTTCTTTTGCCGCTGAATTTCTTTTTCGAGCGCCGACTTTTCCTCGTTAAGTTGCTGATTATAAGCCTTTAATGCGTTATATTTCTCAACGAGAATCTGCAATCTGCCGAGCATCCGCTCGAAAATATTCGACAACGTATCAGCCATTCTGCACCAAATTTTGACAAAGATAAGGATTTTTTCATAGTTTCACAACGAAACTTACCAAAAAAATCAAAATGTCAAAGATTTTGTTGCGAAACTCCGGGTGCGGGACACCGTCGGCAAGGCTACTTCGCTACAGGGAGCTGCAAAACGGTAAGCCACTTGGCGGGGTCGGCTTGGTTCCAGATCGGGAGTTTGTCACTTTGGCCGCGTAACTATCTGAAAAAAATTCCAATGAATT
>JBJEDP010000128.1:0-6879 GCA_051872175.1 Candidatus Limisoma sp. | reverse complement strand
AAGCCGCGACCGGGTATGGCGAGGGGAGCGAACGAGAATCCACAGCGGTACCTATTCTGCGCCTCGGCACGACCATACACGCTTGATTATCAAAACGATAGACAAAAAAGGCTACGAGAAAAGAAGCGGATCTCGTAGCCTTTTTACAAAAATTCAAGTATCTTTTTTAGAACGTATCTATTCTCGGCAGAGCGATGAGTTTGTTGTTGCAGTCTTTGATAAACTTGAGAATTTCCGTCTTCTCCGCCGAATCATCGACGTCGGCTTCAATGCGTTTCACGGCGTTGAAAATCGACGTGTTGCATTGGTAGATGTGGCGGTAGGCTTTGGCGATTTCATCGATGCGTTCTTCCGTGAAGAGTTCGGGCTTGGTGCGCATCACGGCGGCGTTGACACCGTAGTACATTGCCGGGTTGTGCGCCATAATGACGTATGGCGGCACGTTACCGCTGATGCGGCATCCGCCTTTGACGAACGCCCACCTGCCGATGCGGCTGCCGTTGTAGACCTTCACCGATGTCGACAGGATTACGCACGGGTCGATGACCACGTCGCCGGCGAGTTGGGTGCTGTTGCCAAGCACGCTACGGTCGCCGATTTTGCTGTCGTGACCGATGTGCGATTCTGCCATCAGGAAGCACTTTTCGCCGATTTCGGTCGACTTGCCTTCGTGGATGCTTCGGTTGATGATAACCATTTCGCGGATGGTTGTTCGGTCGCCGATGGTCACATACGATTCTTCGCCTTTCCAGCGGAAGTCTTGCGGCTCGGCGGCGATGATAGCGCCGTTGTACACCTTGATGTTGTTGCCCAAGCGTGCGCCGTGCATAATGCTTGCGTACGGATAAATCTCGCAGTTGTCGCCAATCTCGACGTCGCGGTCGATGAATGCGAACGGGTGGACTGTTACGTTGTTGCCCAATTTTGCCGACGGGTCAACATATGCTAATGGACTAATCATAGTATTTTGAATTTTAATCGTTTACTTATTAGCGACCGCCACCGAGTGCTTGGTAGAGGCTGATGGCTGCTTGCTGAACGGCAAGGTCGGTCTGCAGTTGCGACATTTGTGCGCTCAGCAGCGATTGTTGCGCCGTCAACACCTCCAAGTAGGTTGTGGTTCCCAAAGTTAATAAATCGTTGTTATATTCCACAGCTTTTTCGAGATTCTTTACTTGTTCGGCAAGCAATGTAACCTGTTGGCTGTTCTTGTTGTAGGCAACCAGCGCGTCGCTAACCTCCGCTGAGGCGCTCAGAACGGTATATTCGAAGTTGTTAAGCGCTTGTTGTTGACTCGCTTTAGCGGCTTTCAGGCTTGCGATGTTTTGCGCGCGGAAGAGCGGCGTGGCGAGCGATGCGGCAATCTGGTAGAACCAGCGACCCGGGTTTTGGATGACTGAGCCGAGCAGGTTGGTGAAGCCGCCGCCGGCAGAGATGGTCAAGCCGGGGTAGAATGCGGAGCGCGCTTGGTTGGTGGCATAGTAGGCTGAGGCAAATTGCTTTTCAGCGGCTACTACGTCGGGACGCGCTGCCAGGTACTGCATAGGCACGCCTTTTTCCATATATTCCGGGAATACGGGCTGATAGTTTTCGTCGATAGTCCATTCCTTTGGCAGCGAGTTGAGCATCAGCGACAGCGCGTTTTGCACCTCGTGGATGTTCATCTCCAGCGCCGGAATTTGTGCCTGGATGGAATAGTAGTTGGCGCGGCTTTGCACAACGGCAACTTCGTTGAATCGTCCGGCTTCTTTGAGGTCTTGCATCGTCTGTACGCTCTTGCCCCAAAGCACCGTCGTCTCTTGAGCAAGGCGCAGCTGACGTTTGAGCATTACCAGCGTATAGTAGCAGTTGGCAACGCCGGCAACGATTTCCGTGCGTACGGCTTGTTCGTAAGCCTGAGCGCTTTCGAGCGATGCTTGTGCGTTGCGCTTGTTGTTGAGCAGACCGCCGAAGAGGTCGATTTGCCAACTTGCGTTGACGGGGATTTGGTACGACCATGTGTGCTTCGAGATGCTCGAGCCGCCGTACGACGCCGTAGCGGCATTGGGCGAGAATGTCAATTGCGGAACGTAGCTCAACTTGGCGCCCAGCAGTTGGGCGTTAGCCATTTCGACGTTGAGGTGGGCGTTGCGCAGGTTGACGTTCTTGTCGAGCGCAATCTGTATGAGCGCTTGCAGTTGCGGGTCGGTGAACACCTTGTCCCACGACAGGTTGCCCAAGGCGAGCGTGTCGACAGGTTGCTGACGCGCTTCGACTACGCTTTTCGAGATGCCTTCGTCGGGCAATTCATATTTCTTATATATGTGGCAGCTGCTCATAGTGGCGGCGATTACCGCCACTATTGCTGCCATTATAAATTTATTCTTCATAATGCGTTGATTAATAATTATATTGGTCAATCTGGTCTTGCAACTCTGCGTTTTCAGTGTCTTTCCACTTGATTGGCGAAATCTTTTCTTGAATCTTCTGGAAAATCACGAACAACGCCGGAACGATAAAGATTTGGAGAATCATACCGATAAGCATACCGCCTACGGCACCCGTACCGAGCGAACTGTTACCGTTGGCGCCTACACCGTGGGCAAACATCAACGGAAGAAGACCGATAATCAGTGCCAACGAGGTCATCAAAATCGGGCGCAGACGGGCTGCTGCACCGGCTACGGCGGCGCCCGTGATGCTCATTCCCGTGCGACGACGCTCCAGCGCAAACTCTACAATCAGGATGGCGTTCTTCGCCAACAGACCGATAAGCATAATCAAGGCGATTTGCAGGTAGATGTTGTTGTCGATGCCAAACATCTTGGCAAACAAGAACGAGCCCATCAAGCCGAACGGTATCGAGAAGATTACCGCCCACGGAAGCACATAACTTTCATACTGTGCCGAGAGAAGCAGGTAGACGAACAGCAAGCAGATTCCGAAGACGAATGCCGTCGACATCGGCGAACTGTTTGCCTCTTCGCGCGACATTCCCGAGAACTCGAAGCTGTAGCCTTGCGGAAGCGCTTGTTTGGCTACTTCGCGGATGGCGGCAATAGCGTCACCGTTTGAGTAGCCCGGATTCGGCGTACCGCTGACTGATATCGACGTAAACAGGTTGAAACGATTGTAGAGGTCGGGTCCGTAGACGCGGCGCAACTTGATGAAGTTGGTGATAGGCGCCATCTCGTTGCCGTTGCGTACTTTGATTTGGTTGAGCGTTTCCGGCGAAATACGTGCGCTCGGGTCGGCTTGCATCATCACGCGGTAGAACTTACCGAAGCGGTTGAAGTTCGACACATACATACCACCATAGTAGCCCTGGAGCGTGGTCAGGATGGTGCTCTGCGAGATGCCTGCTTGTTTGGCTTTCTCTACGTCGACGTCGACCATATATTGCGGATAGGTCGGGTTGAACGTCGAGTATGCCATCTGAATTTCGGGGCGTGCGTTCAACTGTGCCAAGAAGCCCTGCGTAATTTCGAAGAACTTGTTGATGTCGCCACCTGTCTTGTCTTGCAGTTTGATTTCGAAACCGCTCGTGATGGAGTAACCCGAAATCATAGGCGGCTGGAATACTACCACGTTACCGTCTTTGATTTCTTGCTTCATCATCATATATATCTGTCCTACGATCTTGTCGGCGCTCTCGTCCTCCGTGCGCTCGCTCCAGTCTTTCAACTTGATGATAAACGTACCGTAGGTGTTGCCTTGTCCGGCGATGAAGCTATAGCCGAGAATCATGTTACGAGTCTTGATGGCGGGAATTCGAGAGAGAATTTCGTCCATCTTCTGAAGCGTTGCTTCGGTCTTTTCGAGCGACGTTCCCGGCGGCATATCGAGCATACAGAACAAGGCTCCGGTGTCTTCGGTGGGTACCAACGCCGACGACGTGGTCATCATCATCATTACCAGCGCAACGATGCTTGCGCCGACGATGCCAAACGACGTCACCTTGTGGTTGATGAAGAATTGTACGTACTTCTTATATTTCTTCAGCACGGCGTCGAACATCACGTTGAAGCCCGTGTGGAACTTGTGGACAAAGCGCTTTACGATGTTTTTCTTCACCGGACGGCCGTTCTCGTCGGTCTCTCCTTCGCCAGTGTGAGCGCGGAGGAACACGGCGCACAATGCCGGCGACAGGGTCAACGCGTTAAGTGCCGAAAGTCCGATGGCGATTGCCATTGTTAGACCGAACTGGCGGTAGAACACACCGGTTGTACCGGGCATGAACGACACGGGAATAAACACGAGCATCATGACCAGCGTAATCGAGACGATGGCGCTACCGATTTCGCGCATGGCGTCGATTGCCGCCGTTCGCGGATTCGTGTAGCCTTCATCAAGTTTGGCGTGCACCGCCTCCACCACCACTATGGCGTCGTCGACCACTATGGCTATGGCAAGCACAAGTGCGGCGAGCGTAAGAAGGTTAACCGAGAAGCCGATAAGATATAGTCCGAAGAACGTACCTATCAATGCTACCGGGATGGCTATCACAGGGATGAGCGTCGAGCGGAAGTCTTGCAAGAAGACATACACCACAAGCACCACGAGCAAGAATGCCTCGATGAGCGTCTTGATCACTTCTTCGATTGATGCATACAAGAAGTCGTTCACACTCATTGTTATGTTGAATTCCAACCCGTCGGGAAGGTCTTGCTTACATTTGTCGATTTCGGCAAGCACACCGTTGACGACGTCGGTAGCGTTCGAACCTGCCGTCTGGAAAATCACTGCCGAGGTCGAGTTCGCGCCGTTGTTCTTATTCTTAAAGCCGTAGCTCAAGCGTCCCAATTCTACTTTTGCTACGTCCTTGAGGTAAAGAATTTCGCCGTTGTCGAGCGCACGAATTACTATCTTGTCGAATTCTTCAGGCGTTACCAAGCGACCCTTGGTGCGCATTACGTATTGGAACGTCTGGTCGCCGTTTTCGCCGAATTGACCCGGCGCAGCTTCGATATTCTGCTCGGCAAGCGCTGCCGAGATGTCGCTCGGCATAAGGTGATATTGCGCCATTACGTCGGGCTTAAGCCAGATTCGCATCGAATAGTCGGCTCCAAACACCATCGCATCACCCACACCCGACACACGTTGTATCTGCGGGATGACGTTAATCTTCAGATAGTTTTCGATAAACTCATCGTTGTAGCGGTTGTCGGGCGAAACCAACGCAAACACCAACAACATTGACGTCTGGCGCTTCTGCGTGATGACGCCGACCTTGGTTACTTCCGCCGGAAGCGAACTCTGCGCTTTTGCCACGCGGTTCTGTACGTCGACGGCTGCCATGTCGGGGTCGAAGCCCTGCTCGAAGTAGACGTTGATGGTCGCGCTACCCGTGTTGGTTGCGGTCGATTCGATATAGGTCATGCCCTGCGCACCGTTGATTTGCTCCTCGATTGGGGCTATCACTGAGTTGAGCACGGTCTTGGCATCGGCTCCCGTATAGGTTGTCGACACCATAATCGTCGGCGGCGCTATGTCGGGATATTGTGTTACAGGCAGCCACAGCAACCCCACAATACCCAATATCACAATGAATATTGAGATAACCGTAGAAAGCACCGGACGGTTTATAAAATTATCAAGTTTCATAGTCGTTTGTGATTATTAGAATCGAGATTATTTTTGTTGCTGTTGAGCCTTTTGCTCCTCGCGCTTTGCTGCGTCGACCGGGTTGATTATCGTGCCGGCGCGAACGGTCATACCTACGCCCTCTACGGCGATGCGTTCGCCCGCTTTAAGTCCGTCGGTCACTACGAAGTTTCTGCCGTCGTTGTTCGACAACACCTCAATGGCGCGTGCTTCTATCTTGTTGGAGTCGCCCACTACGTATGCATAGCGCTTGTCTTGGATTTCAGTAGTGGCATTTTGCGGTATTTGTATTACGTTTGTTTGATGTACCGGGAATACGATTGAGCCGGTCGAGCCGCTGCGGAGCATGCCGTTTTTGTTCTTAAACAGAACGCGTACCGATGCCGAACCGGTCAGGTTGTCGAGATTGCCCGTTACCGTCGACACCTTGCCCGGAAGAGGATAGTCCGTGCCGTCGCTCAGGCGAAGTTTAACTGCCGGAAGCGCTGCTACCGCTGCTGCAAGCGATTTCTGTCCGCCTTCGGTCATCTCCAACACTTGGTGCTCGTTGAACGATATATAAGCATAAACCTCGTCGATGTCCGACACCGTTGTCAGCGGAGTTGCCGACGACGGCGATGCCAACGAGCCTTCGCGGTTAGGAATTGCGCCTACATAGCCTGCGCTCGGTGCCTTTACTACCGTATACGACAGGTCCTTCTTTGCCGACGTAAGTCCTGCTTGCGCTTGGGCAAGTTGCGACTTTGCCATCGCCAAGTCGTTTTGCGCCAACTGGTTCTCATATTCGCTGATGATGTTCTTTTGGAAAAGTTTTTGCTTGTTTTGTGCCGTAATCAACGAGCTGTTATAGCCTTCTTGAGCTACGGCTACCGCTGCTTCTGCTTGGCGTACGGCTGCCTCAAATTGCACCTGGTCGATGATGAACAGCGTCTGACCGGCGCTCACGTGTTGACCCTCATCAACGCATACTTTTGTGATGAATCCCGACACTTGAGGACGGATATCAACGTCTTTTTTACCTTTTATTATACACGGATACGACGTCTCAAGTTCGGCGTCGCTCGTCTGTACCGTTACTACTGCAATGTCCGGCGCAGCTTGTTGCATCTGCTGTCCTTCCTTTTTGCCACACGATACGATTGCCATACTCATTGCGATACCTATCAAAGCCTTTGACTTTAGCGGCATCTCGATTAGTCTTTTCTTCATAGATGTTGCTTCTTATTTTATTGTTTTATTCTTTTTTATTTGACTTTTATGCCTTTATAACCAATATTTGTTCGCAAAGTTACATAG
>JBJEDP010000127.1:0-6934 GCA_051872175.1 Candidatus Limisoma sp. | reverse complement strand
CCACCGACAATTTGCCCGTCTTGGCGTCGAATGCCAGTGAATAAACGCCTCGGCTGCCTGTCGTTGCGCCTTTCATCTCGGTATATGTGCCGCAAATAAGCAGTTCTTTGTTGTCGGTTTGGCCGCAGCTCGCCAACATTGCAGCCGAAAATACGCAGTTCATAATTAAGCCGTAATAGTTTTTCATTGTGTTGTTTTTTATCTAAAAGTAAAAAACAAGGCTTTCTTGCTGATTTTGGTAAGAAAGCCTTGTCTGTATGTCGGTTGTTTATCGCTTGATAGCTTTTTGTGTTTTAGTTCCGTTAGGGCTGCTTACCTTTATTATATAGAGTCCGCGTTGCCATGCCGATGTGGCGATTGCGACGTCGTCGGATGCTGTTGCCGAGAAAACCTTTTGTCCGGCAACGGTGTAGACGTCAACGCGGTCGCCTGCGGAAGCCTTTACCGTGAGCACATCGTCGAACAGACCGGAGGAAATGGCTGTGCGGTCGCGGTCGAGCGACATTACTGCGCCGTTGTCGGTCTGTGTGAGTCGGTATTTCACTTCGCTGTAGCCGTCGGTGAACTTAAACGATGCGCTGCGTTCGGTAAGTCCTGCCGGGAGCATATCGTAAGCCACGATGATGTCGTCGAGAGTATATCCGTTGGGCTCGCTCGCAATTCGGCACCAGTCGGCGCCACCGGTCGGCGTTTTATAGCCCATCCACGAGTAGAGTTTCAGCGTGGTTTCGCCGGCTGCGCGACCTACGGTGATGTCGGTGTCGGAGAACGGCATCATCACCGAGTGGCGAACGTAGGGAAAGATGCCATACGATGTGTGATTTTTGCCTGCGGGGAAGTAGTCGGCGCACGAAATCCATTTGTCTTCTTTTGCCTTATAGAAATAGGCTGTGTTGCCGTTGTCGCGGAAGTTTGCCAATAAGAATTGCACGGTGCAGGTCTCGCTCTTTTCGGGGATTCCGTCGATGACAATGAAAAACTCATCGTCGACCCAAACCGGGCTGCTGAACACGAAGTCTGTGCCAACGAGTTCGCCGCCACTCGGCGTGTCGAGTTCGAACACGTCCCACGACGCAAAGTCGAGTTTCTTGCCGGGCAGACCGTTTTCGCTCGTATAAACGGCAACCGATACCGACGCAATTTGTTCGATGAGTTCTTCGGCTTGCGCTTGTGTGAAGAATACCTGAACGCCTGTGATGCACAACGGTGCCGACGGTTTGGAGTAGCGTTCGGCGTATTTTGTGATGCCTAATTTGTTTGTTCCGGGGAATTCGCCGTAACCGTCGCCGAGGTCGAACGTCGTCGGGGTGTCGTTGGGTTGGAAGTTGGTGATATAGCCTTCGTATTCAACCGATACTATTTTAATTGCCGACGATTCGCCGTGGCGGTTCGATGCTGCCAGCAATGCCGATTGCTTATGCATCACTTGATAGGATACTTTCGGATTTTGCTCGGTCAATTGCGTGGTTGCGGAGAAGTCGTTGGCGTCGATGCCGGTCATCCACCACTGCCAAGCCGTGGGGAATCCTGTCGAGCCGTCGGTCCATTGTACGGGCACGAGCGGCGCTACCATGGGCAGACGCGTTTCGTGGAAGCGGAATGTTGCCGGAGGGATTATGTTTGCAAGCGGAGTGATGCCGGTCACGGTGACAAATCCGGTACGAGTGCGCGTCGATGTCGATTCGCCGTCGCCAACTGTCAGCGACACGTCGTAGGTGCCGTCGTCGGTATAATATACGGTGGGATATTGCTCGGTAGATGTCTCGGGAACGCCGCCGGGGAAGTGCCACAGCCAACTTGTCGGAGCGCCCGACGAGGTGTCGGCAAACTTGATGACTTCGCCGGTCATAACCGAAACGCTTTCGACTTCGGTTGCTCCGACAATCTTCAGTCCGTCGATGGCGAATGAGCCCATGTAGCCTTTGCTGTCGAAGCCGCTGTTGCCGCCGTAGAAAAACTTAAACTTCACGGTTTCGCCGGTGTAGGCTGTCAGGTCGAGGCTGAACGGATGCCACACCCAGTTGTTTACGCCGCCACATTCGCTGCTGAGCCACAGCCGTGTCCAGTTTTGTCCGTCGTCGGTGGTAATGTATATCTCAAGATAGTTGTACGAATCAAAGTTGTGCGAAAAGCCGATGTAGCCGGTAAACGTAGCATTACGCGGCACCGTAACAGCCGGGCTGATGGCTTCGGCATTGTCGCGGTCGGCATATCGATACGGACCTTCGATGTGGAGCGATTGCACGTCGTCGGGGTCGATGCCTTTGAATGTGTATGTGTCGCCGGTCATTGCTTTGAATGTCCATGAGAATGTTCCGGCGTTGGTCAGCGTCCATCCTTCGGCGCCGTCGTCGAAGTTTTCGCTCCAAGTCGTTTCGGTGTGGATGCCGTCTTGGATGGTGAAACCTGCCATAAGGCTTTCGGAGTCGGTAAAGAGTTTCGGCGAGAGCGTCGACGTCGTGTAGTGCATCTTGGCTGGTTGCGCCGCCTTGCCGCGCTGTTGCTCAACGGCATTTTGCGCCGAAGCGACTGTGCAGGTGGCGAGGATTAGTAGGTTGAAAATGGTATGTCTTTTCATTATTTTGATATGTTTTGTTACTTTGTGCTGCAAATATAAGAATTTCTCAACAGAAAAGTATTTTATTCTGACAATAATCTAATTGATGCCTCTTGCGTTAAGTGCGGCTTGGTAACGGCGCGCGTTTTGCATATGCTCGGCGTAGCTGGCAGTGAAGTTATGCGAGCCGGAGAAGTCTTCCTTGGCGCACATGAAGATGTAGTCGTTCTCGGGAGCGTTGAGCACGGCGTCGATTGTAGCCTTCGACGGCATGCGAATCGGCCCGGGCGGCAATCCGTAGACGATGTAGGTGTTGTAGGGTGATTCGGTCACGAGGTGTTTGTGGAGTATGCGTCGCAGAGTGCGGTCGCCGACGGCAAACTTGACGGTCGGGTCGGATTGCAGTTTCATACCTTGCTTGATGCGGTTGAGGTATAGTCGTGCCACGGTGCCTTTCTCGGGTGCATAGGCGGTCTCTTCTTCGACGATAGAGGCAAGTGTTGACGTCTCGACAGGCGAAAGCCCGATTTTGTCGGCTTTGGCTTTACGGTCGGCATCCCAGAAACTGTCGTAGTTTTTGCGGAGTTTTGCCATCAAATTGTCGGCAGACGTGGTCCAATACACTTCGTAGGTGTCGGGGATAATCATCGCCGGAACGGTTTGCTCCGTGAAGTCGCTCACTGCGATTGTTTTGTCGATGGCGCTGCGCATTTCGTTGGCATTCATGGCGAGTTGGTTGCTCGCTTTGGTGACGAAATCGTCGATGGTGCGCATGTTGTTGAGTCGGAGTTTTACGGGAGTTTGCTCGCCTGCCGCCATTTTTCGCCAGATGCTGTAGACCGAAGTGCCGGCTTCGACGGAATAAGCGCCGGGACGCAGACCGCGCAGTTTCGACAGCGTGATAAGACGGTCGGCAAATGTTGCATCGAGTTGTACCTTTAGCGAGTCGGCATTTTGACTGTCGCTTATGTTAGGGTAGACGTAGACCGTTTTGGGTTGGTCGTTGGTGGTGAAGAAGAACGGACACACCACAGCCGCACCGGTTATGATAGCGAGTGCGGCTGCGATTGTGATGATTAGTTTTGTCTTTTTCGATTTGACTTTATTTTTGTCCATTTTTTTGTTAGTAATTATTTCCGAATGAGAGCGTTGTGTAGAATCTCGACGTTCCGCCGAAAGCGTTGCCGTAGCCGAGTGAGAGGGTGATGTAGCTGCCACCCGAGCCGTCCCACCACGATGCGCTGAGCGAACCTCCAAGGTTGTTGATGATTGCCGGTCTGCCGTAGATGTTGCAAAGGTGTGCATATACTGCGTCGTAGCGGCGGGTTGAGTAACGTGTCGTGGAGTCGTAGAAACTTACGCCTGCCATGTTGCCGTAGTCGTCGTAGTAGATGATGGCGTCGTCCCATTGGTAACCGCTGTTGCGTACGTTGCGGAGGTAGATTTCGTTGCCGGTATAGCCGTCTATCACGTAGCCGTTGTTTGCGAGAATCTCGATGCTGTAGCCCATCGAAAAGCCGAAACGGAGTCCGAAGATTGCGCTGATGGTCGGAGCGTATGCGTAAGGACGATAGTTTGTCGGGAATACCGGGCGGTGGCAGCAATGAGCTACCGGACGGAGCGGACGATGAGGCGGCGGTGTGGGGTTGAGGTGATGGTTCGGGTTGCCGCATCTATCGTTGTAGTAGTGGTCGTCGTTGTGGCTGTTGTGTCCGGGACGAGCGTTGTTGCCGTGGCTCATTCCGTTAGGACGAGTACCGGCGCCGCTACCGGGACGGTTGCCGTTGTTGCCGGGACGAACGTTGGAACCTGAATTCGAGCCGCCGTCGGGACGATTTCCGCCGCCGGGACGGTTGCCGTTGTCGTCGGGACGAACGTTGGAGTCGGAATTCGAGCCGCCGTCAGGACGTGTGCCGGAACCACCGTTAGGACGTGTGCCTGCGCCGCTGCCGGGACGGTTGCCGTTGTCGTCGGGACGTACGTTCGAACCTGTGTTCGAACCTCCGGTCGGGCGGCTGCCTGCGCCGCTGTTGCCCGTCGGGCGAGTAATCGTACCGTTACTTTTTGATGGCGTACTATTTCTGTTGCTGTTTATGTTGCCACGATTGTTGAGGGCTGACGATGTCTCGCGCTTGCTGTCGCTTACGCTGCTGCGTACCGTGCTGTTTTGTTTCGACGTAGAAACGCCGGAGTTGTTCGAGCGGCTAACGGTAGAGCTTGAACGACTTGTCGTCGAACTGCTTGAACGACTGACGGTCGAGCTTGAACGACTTGGTGTTGAACTATTTGAACGACTAACGGTCGAGCTATTCGAACGACTGCCGGATGAGCCGGAACGACTTACGCTTGAGCTGTTGCTTGAAGAACCACCTCTATATCCGCTTCTGCTGTTTTGTGCGCTTGTTTCGCTAAAAGCAAAAGTCATTGCTACTGCAGCAATTGTTGCCATTGTGATTTTGTAAAAAGTTTTCATCGTCGTAGCGTTTTTGGTTATTAATTAACTCTTAGACTCGCTATTTTGCTTATGGTTTAACTTAATTCTTGCGAAATTGTTAAAAATTTATCAGTCCGTATGCTTACTCGCTGATTTTTGGTGATTTAAAATTAATTCTTATTTTTGTAGTGACAAAACTTTTTACCATAATAAACTATAAATTGCGACATTTATTATATACAATCTTGCTGATTTTGCTGACATCATGCTGCGGCAATTTGACCCGCGAAGAGTCGGAATTGCTACGGCAACTCGATGACAGCATAGCGGCGCGACCGGCAATCGAGCAGCGTAAGGAGGCAGACTTGCAGCGGCTGAAGACTCTGAGCCGTTCGCAGCGAGGCGATGTGGCGCGCTATAGCGTCTACGACCGTCTGTTTGCGTCGTATATCAACTACGAAATCGATTCGGCTATGCATTATGCACGGCTGAAACTCGATTTGGCGCGGGCGTCAGGCAGCGATTCGCTCGTCTGCGATGCTCTGCTCGACAAGATGAACGCCCTGTCGGCAACCGGAGTCTACGTCGAGGCGGTCGACACTTACGAATCTATCGACACCACTCTTCTCTCGTCGAGCCAGAAGTGGCAATATTTCAATCAGACGTACGGACTCTTTGCAGCACTACTGTCGCAAAAAGGTGTGACTGATAGTGCCGGTAAGTATTTGGAAATCAAGAATCTGTCGCAGCGTCGTCTGTTTGAAATGTGCGACTCAACGTCGCTCGACGGACTCTTTATGACCTCTTCGTTTGCTGTCGAAGGCGTTGGCGATGCTCATCGTTCGATTGCCAAAATTCAACATAATCTAGAGCATAACGATTCGCTGGCTGTCCACGGACGTGCCATTCTTTATTATATTCAGTCGCATCTGTACGCCAATGTCGGCGACAGTATCAGCGCTTTTTCGGCAATGATAAACAGTGCCATTTGCGACATTTCTACGCCCGTGCGCGAACATAAATCGCTCTACGAACTTGCGGCGATGCTGTACAGTCGCGGCGATATCGAGCGCGCATATCGGTATATCGATACGTCGCTCGACGACCTGTTCATGACCAAAGCGCGTATGCAAATGCAGTCGATTGAGGAGATTATGCCCACAATAGCCGGCGCTTATCGTGCCAAGAAGGAAAACGACCGCCGACGCACGAACATACTGTTGGTGCTCATCAGTGTGGTGTCTGTGCTCGCTGTCGGCGCTTGCTATTTCGTCTATCACGAAAAGCGTAAGGTCGACGCCGCGCGTCGTGTGCTCGAGGAAATCAACGAGCGTCTCAGCCTTGCAAATGCCCGTCTCAACGAGTCCGACCAAGTTAAGGAACTCTATGTCGGTCAATATATTAATATGTGTTCGTCGTATCTGTCGCGGGTCGACAAATATCGCACTCATCTGCTCGGATTAGCCCGCAGCAAGAGTGTCGACGCCCTGCTCTCCGCTCTTAAGTTGCGCTCGTTCGTCACTACCGAATTGCAAGACTTCTACCAAAGTTTCGACGAGTCGTTTTTGGCTATCTATCCTAACTTCGTCCACGAATTGAATATGCTAATCGTCGAAGAAAGCCGGTTCGACGAAGACGATTGCAAAACGCTCAATACCGAATTGCGCGTGTTTGCGCTGATACGCTTGGGCATCACCGATTCGACGAAGATTGCCGAATTTCTGCGGCGCTCGGTGTCGACCATCTATAACTATCGTGTCAAGATGCGCAACAGTGCACTCTGCCGGCGTGACCAATTCGAGGAAAAAGTGAAATTAATCGGCAAACCGGAGCTGTAATTTTACTACTAATATTTAATGAATTAAATTATATAACAAGTTGATAAATAAAATATTAAGAATAATACATTACTACTATTTAACCACTTGGTCTTCGTTTGTGTA
>JBJEDP010000126.1:0-6964 GCA_051872175.1 Candidatus Limisoma sp. | reverse complement strand
CGATCTATAAGATTCCGAAGATGATTGCATAAAAACGACTCAAGCCTGTGTCGATAGGCAAAATTACACCATTCCCGTCGGAAATCAAAACGGTTTTCAAGAATTCTGATATTACAGTCGCGGCTATTTGCCCGGGGATTCTGTTCGGGAAGGGGTGAAATTTGGAAATATCATACGGTTTTGCTATTTTTGTGGCAAAATGGACAAGATGAAGCGGATGAATGTCATACTGTCGACGGTAGTTGTAGCGCTGGCAAGTGTCGCAGTGCTCGTTCATACCGTTATCCCTCACGTGCACCACGACGACAACGTCGAAATCGTTTCGCTGCTGTCGCTGACGGTGCCTTGCGAGGATGACCATCATCACCATCACCACGACGACTGCACGTTCGGCTCTACGATGCTGCTGTCGATGACTAACGATAATCACCGCAACCACCATATCGCTTTTGCGCCGAACAAGCGTCTGACGAAAGCGTTCGACTTGTCGGCTGCTACGCTGCCGACTGCGATAGCGGTACCGCTACGCGTCGACAACTTTGTCGCAACGCTACCGGTCGGCAAGGTGCCGAAAATCGCACCTGCGCATCGCCGGTCGACGTCGACTCGCGCTCCGCCGATTTGCTGAAAGATTTATGTTAAAAACTTATTTTACAAACATTTAAAACATTGAAAATCATGAAACTTTCAGCAATAATTTTCGCAACAATATCAGTCTTTGCGCTTGCTTCGTGCGGCGGTAATGAAAACAAAACACGAGAGGAGAGCCGTCTTCCCATCGAACAAGAAATCGGCAAACCTGTCGAAAACACGTGTCCTCACAGCGACTGCGCCAACCACGACTGCTGCCCGGGCGACAAGCCTTGCAGCGCTCCCGTCGACAGCATCCAACAATAAACTCGGGAGGATTTCCGTATGAAAACGCTATATTCTATTATGGCGGCAATCGTTATATCGGTTGCCGTTGCGGGATGCCACAGTCACAACGAACATGAACATGAGCACGAGCACGAGGGTCACGTCCACGACGCATCGTTGGCGTTGACCGTCTATGGCTCGCACATCGAAGCGTTTGCCGACGTTACGCCGTTGGTGGTCGGCGAAGAATCGCACATCGCTCTGCATCTCACTGATTTGACGACGTTTAAGCCTATCGAAAAAGCCGCAGTCGACGTTTCGCTCAACGTCGGCGGAAAGGTCGTTAAGGCTGAGCCTACAGAGACTGACGGCGGCATCTACAAATTTGAAATCGAGCCGCAAACGACGGGCAAAGGCGAACTCGTTGTGGCTATTCGCGGCGGCGAAACGCTTCGAATAGGCGTAACCGTGTTCGACGACGAGCACGAGGCTCACGAGGCGGCTGAAGCCGAAGAGCATCACGCTGACGTTGCCGTAAAATTCACCAAAGAGCAGAGTTGGAAGGTGGATTTCGCCACCGGAGAATGCCGTCCGGAGCCGTTTGGCGGCGTCATCAAAACGGTGGGACGCATCGAGCCTTCGCCGAGCGACCAACGCGTGGTTGTTGCCGCTGCATCGGGCGTTCTGACCTACTCCCGTCCGATTGTCGAAGGACAGCAAGTGGCTGCCGGAGCGGCGATGTTCAGCATCGACGCGAGCACAACTGCCGACGACAATCTGTCGGTACGACTCAGTCGCGCTCGCAGCGACTACGAATTTGCGCGCCAAAACTATGAGCGCAAGCAAGCACTCGCCGCCGACCGCATTGTCAGCGAAGCCGACCTTCTCGAGGCACGCCGCTCTTACGAAGCGGCAAAGGCTGAGTATGAGGCTCTGCAACGCAACTTCGCCGGCGGACGGCAGACCGTGGTGGCTCCTATCTCGGGATATGTCACGGCGCTCTATGTCGGCAACGGCGAGTATGTCGAAGCCGGACGTCAGATTGCCGCAGTGTCGCAAAATCGTAATCTTTACATAACTGCCGAGATTCAACCGAAATACTACAACGAACTCAAAAACATCGCGTCGGCAAATCTGCGCCGACTCAACAGCGACACCGTCTACAGTCTTGCCGACCTGGGCGGCAGAATGGTGTCGTACGGACGGTCGACGTCGGGCGGCTCGGCATTGGTTCCGGTGGTGTTTGAGGTAGCCAACAAGGCAGAATTGCTGCCCGGCTCGTTTGTCGATATGTACATCACGCTTCGAAGCACGACCGACTGCATTGCCGTGCCCGTCGACGCCGTTGTCGAAGAAATGGGCAACTATTTTGTGTTTGTGCAACTTACGCCCGAGTTGTTCGAAAAGCGCGAAGTGGCCCTCGGCGCAACCGACGGACTGCGCTATCAGATTTTGTCGGGAGTTAAGTCGGGCGAACGCATCGTGACACGCGGCGCCGTGATGGTCAAACTCGCACAG
Organism: Candidatus Limisoma sp.; assembly: GCA_051872175.1. Classification (GTDB taxonomy): domain Bacteria; phylum Bacteroidota; class Bacteroidia; order Bacteroidales; family Muribaculaceae; genus Limisoma. Next base: position 4,588 of record JBJEDP010000126.1, on the reverse strand, counting down.
TCGTCGGGTGCTCTCGACGCACATTCGGGACACGTGCACTAACGAAGGAGGGCGACAACAATGAACATCATAAATTCAATTATACGGTTTTCGCTGAAAAACCGCCTGTTTGTGCTCGTTGGCACCGTCCTGCTCATCGTGGGCGGCGTCGAGTCGATGCGCAACATGGACGTCGACGTCTTCCCCGACCTGACGGCACCGACGGTGGTCATTATGACCGACGCACACGGGATGGCTGCCGAAGAGGTAGAGCGGCTGGTGACGTTCCCCATCGAAACGGCTGTCAACGGAGCGACGAACGTGCGCCGCGTGCGCTCGGCATCGATGTACGGCTATTCGTTTGTGTGGACGGAGTTCGACTGGGGTATGGACGTCTTTCGCGCTCGTCAGATTGTGAGCGAGAAGATGGTAGCCCTCGGCGAGACGCTGCCTGAGGGAATCAGCCCGGTGATGGCGCCGCAGTCGAGCGTGATGGGCGAAATTCTCTTCATCGGGCTTCAAGCCGATTCGACCTCGATGATGGACTTGCGGACGCTTGCCGAATGGGTTGTCAAACCCGCCATACTGGCAACCGGCGGCGTGTCGCAAGTGACGATAATCGGCGGCGATTTGCGCCAATATCAGGTGATTGCCAATCCGGCACAGATGAACGTCTACGGCGTTACGATGGCTGACCTCGAAGCCGTGTGCCGCAGCTTGGGCGACAACTCGACGGGCGGCGTGGTGCGTCAGTTCGGCAACGAATTTGCCCTGCGCGGTATGGCTCGCACATCCGACGTCGACGCTATGGGCGCTACGCCGGTCAAGATCGTCGACGGCCGTCCGGTTGTGCTCTCCGACGTTGCCGAAGTGCGCATTGGCAGCGCCGTCAAGATGGGCTATGCCTCGCAGAATGCCGCTCCGGCGGTGATTCTCTCGGTGTCGAAACAGCCGAACATCAACACGCTGAACGTCACCGAACGCATCGAATCCAATCTGTCGAACATCAGCAAGTCGCTGCCTGCCGACGTGCGTATGGACACAAAAATCTTCCGCCAAGCGGACTTCATCGAAACGAGCATCGACAACGTCGGCCGTGCTCTCGCCGAAGGTGCCGTTTTCGTCATATTGATTCTTTTCGTATTTCTCAACAGTTATCGCACAACGATTATCTCGGTGGTAGCCATTCCGCTGTCGCTGTTGGGCACACTGATTGTGCTTAACCTGCTGGGAATGAACATCAACACGATGACACTCGGCGGAATGTGCATCGCCATCGGCTCGTTGGTCGACGATGCCATTATCGACGTCGAAAACGTCTACAAACGGTTGCGACAAAACTTCCGGCTGCCGCCGGAAGAGCGACGCCCGGCGCTGACAGTGGTCTACGAAGCGAGTGCGGAGATACGCTCGTCGATTCTCAACGCCACACTGATTATTATGGTGGCTTTCGTGCCGCTATTCTTCCTTTCGGGCATGGAGGGACGTATGCTCAAGCCGCTGGGCGTGGCTTACATCATCTCACTGTTTATGTCGCTCATTGTGGCAATGACCGTCACTCCGCTGCTATGCCGGATGTTGCTCGCCGACGAACGCTACCTGAGTCGCAACGAGCGCCAGCCGTGGCTCACGCGCCGACTCACCGCAGTCTATCGCCGCGCTTTGGAAGCTGTGCTCAACCATCGCCGCATCGTGTTGGTGTCGACCGCCGCCTTGCTCGTTACCGCTGTGGTGCTGCTACTGACCATGGGAAGCAGCTTCTTGCCCGACTTCAACGAAGGTTCGGCAACCATCTCGGCGGTGGCTAAACCCGGCGTATCGCTCGACGTGAGCAACCGTCTGGGAAATCTTATCGAACAGGAATTGCTCAAAATCCCCGAAGTGACCGCCACAGCGCGGCGCTCCGGTCGCGGCGAACTCGACGAACACTCGCAAGCCACTAACAGCGCCGAAATCGACGTGCAGTTTACGCTCGGCGACCGCAGCCGCGAAGAGGTGTTCAACGACATGCGCCGCTGCATGGCGTCGATCCCGGGCATTGCCGCTACGGTAGGTCAGCCGCTGGGACACCGCATCGACCATATGCTGTCGGGCACACGCGCCGCCGTTGCCATCAAAATCTTCGGCACCGACATCAGCAAAATGTATATGCTTGGCAACCGCATCAAGTCGAACATCTCGGGCATCGAGGGTCTCGTCGACGTGTCGGTCGAACAACAGACGGAGACGCCGCAACTGCAAGTGCGCCCCAATCGCGCCGCGCTGGCTCGCTACGGCATCACCATCGACGACTTTAACCGATTCATCGAACTCGCCTTCTCGGGCGCAAAACTTGCCGACATCTACGAAGGACAACGCAGTTTCGACCTGATTCTGCGCGTCGGCAATGCCGAAACGATGACAGCCGACGACGTGCGCAACGCCCTCATCGACACCGCCGACGGTGGCAAAGTGCCGCTCGGCGAAGTTGCCGAAGTGGTGAGCGTCGGCGGTCCGAACACGATATCGCGCGAAAACGTACAACGCAAGTTGGTCGTTTCGGCAAACGTGTCGGGACGCGACGTCGGTAGTGTTGTCGACGACATCCAAAAGACCATCGACTCAACCATCAAACTCCCCGAAGGCTACCGCATCGAGTACGGCGGTCAGTTCGAATCGGCACGCTCGGCATCGCGCACGCTCGCCCTGGCAACGATTCTGGCAATCTTCGTGGTGTTCTTGCTCCTCTACGGCGAATTCCGAAGCGCATCGCTCTCGGGCTTGGTGCTCGTCAGCCTGCCATTGGCACTCATCGGCGGCGTCTTGGCTATTGCCTGCACGTCGGGCGTGGTCAGCATCCCGTCGATTATCGGCTTCATTACGCTCTTCGGTGTAGCTACACGCAACGGCATCTTGCTCATTAGCAAATACCGCCACCTGCAAGACGAAGGCGAAGGCTTGCGCCAATCAATCATCGACGGTTCGGTCGACCGACTTAACCCGATTCTGATGACCGCGCTGACCTCCGCGCTGGCACTCATCCCGCTGATTATCAGCGGCGACAAGCCCGGCAACGAGATTCAGAGCCCGATGGCTGTCGTCGTGCTCGGCGGTCTGCTGACGTCGACGCTGCTCAACATCTTCGTGATGCCGATTATCTACGAATGGTTCGTTAAACGTAAAAAGCAAAAACAATGAGACTATTCATCATAACTTCAGCCCTCCTCGTCGGCGCAGCAGCCCATGCCGGCGCCTACACCGACGTGCTCGCGCAAGTCGAGAAAAACAGCACGGCGCTGGAGGCTCGCCGCAGCCTTGCGGAAGCTCGAAAAGCCGCAAATCGCGTGGGTTTGTCTCCCGAAAATCCGGAAGTGGAATTTTCCTACCAGTGGGGCTCGGCTGACGCACAAGCCGACAAAAAGACGGTGAGCGTTATGCAGCCGCTCGACTTCCCCACAGCCTACGGCAGCCGACGCAGCTTGGCAAACTCGCTCAACGCCGGCGAAGACATCGAACTCGCTGCCGAGCGGATGAACATCCTCCTCGAAGCGAAGCGCCTCTGCATCGACATAACCTACCAAAACGCTCTGCATCAAATCTATACGCGCCAGCTCGACAACGCACGCAGCATCGCCGAGACCTACAACACGCTCGACGCCGCCGGACAAGTGAGCATCATCGACAAAAAGAAGGCTCAACTCAACCTGGCTACCATGCAGAGCCGATTGGCTACTATCGAAGCCGAACGCGCCCGACTGCTCGCCGAACTGGCTCGACTGAACGGCGGAAATGCCATTAACGTTGACGTCGACAGTTTTGAGTCGTTCACGCTGCCTGCCGACTTCGACACGTGGTATACGCAAGCCTCCGCCGAGAGTCCGCTATTGCGCTACTACGCTCAGCAGGTAATCGTTAAGGAACGCGAGGCGAAAGTTCATCGCGCCGAAAATCTTCCTAAACTCGCAGTGGGCTACGCCGGCGAATACGTTGCCGCGGAGAAGTTTCAAGGCATCGCCGTAGGCGTCACCATCCCGCTATGGGGCAACAAGAGCAAGAAGAAACGCGCTCAAGCGGAAATCACGGCAAGCATCGCAGCACAGCATTCGGCGGAAATAGAGCACCGCGCGCAGATGCACAAACTCTACGAACGCGCCGCCCTGCTCACCGCCAACACGCAGCGCCTCGACTCCGCCTTGGCGGAATGTAACGGCGAAGACGTGCTCCTCAAAGCCTACCAAGGCGGCGAGTTGTCGCTGCTCAACTATCTGCTCGAGATGGGCTACTACCTCGAAGCGACCGAAAATCTGCTCGACTCACGCCGCGAATTGGCGCTGACCGTTGCCGACCTGACTGCTTTCGAATTGTAACGCCGACGGCACGCAAACCGTAGGCACAAAAAAAAGAGGGTGTATGCCCTCTTTTTTTTGTGTCGGCTCAACAAGATGACGACAAAAAATTAAAGGACACACGGCTAAGTGCCTGTATCCTTTGCATTTACACAAAAAAATTGATTGTCTCACGACAACCAATCTTGTTAACCTTAAATCTAATACCATGAAAAACACACTGCAAAAATACGGCGAGTTTTTATTCCCTACAAACTTTCGAAGTAAAATATGCGCTGTATTTG
>JBJEDP010000125.1:0-1598 GCA_051872175.1 Candidatus Limisoma sp. | reverse complement strand
AATTTTTTAACGTTTAACTCATATTATATTTCCACGGAAGTTTGGAAGTGATCCACTATAACATCCCACAAACGGGGCATTTCGTATACCTTAAATAGGGTATAAAAATATTTCTTGGTTATGCTTGCGTCGAATCTCGCAAATTATTCGTAAATTTGCAATTCACGATTGAAAGAAATGGCAACGGAAGAATTAACGCCCTTGTTGGGTATGACAATCGAAGAACTTGCAGAGGTTGCGGCGGAATTGTCTATGCCGCGATATGCTGCGGGACAGATGGCACAGTGGCTCTACGAAAAGCGAGTCGCCGACATCGACTCTATGACGAATCTGTCGAAGACGAGTCGCGACCGCCTGAAGAAGTCGTACACCGTTGGCAGATACGAGCCGAGCGACGTGGCGCGCAGCGTCGACGGCACGGCAAAGTATTTGTTTCGCGCCTGTGGCGACAAGATGATTGAAAGCGTTTACATCCCCGACAACGGTCGCGGAACGGAGCGCGCCACGCTGTGCGTGTCGTCGCAAGCGGGCTGCAAGATGAATTGCCTGTTCTGTATGACCGGTCGCCAGGGCTTTCACGGCAATCTGACGTGTCGAGAGATTATCAACCAGATAATGAGCATTCCGGAGTCGGAACGGCTTACCAACCTCGTGTTTATGGGCATGGGCGAGCCTACCGACAACCTTTCGGAGGTGATGAAAGCAATCCGCATCCTCACGGAGAAGTGGGGCTTGGCATGGAGTCCGCGGCGCATCACCGTGTCGAGTATCGGCAGGGTGGCGCAGTTGCGCACGCTTCTCGACCAAACGGAGGTGCACATCGCCATCAGCGTCCATTCGCCCTACAGCGCCGAGCGGCTGCGGCTGATGCCCATCGAAAAGGCGTCGCCGATAGCAAAGGTTATGGCGATGCTTGGCGAATACGACTTCGCGCATCAGCGTCGTCTTTCTGTGGAATACATTATGTGGAGCGGGCTTAACGACGATTTGCAGCATGCCGAAGCCTTGCGACGTTTGCTCGCCGACACCGATGCTCGCGTCAACCTTATCCGCTTCCACGCCATTCCCGGCGCCGACTTGAAGACGTCCGACGAGCAGAGTATGGTCGATTTTCGCGACTATCTGAACCGTCACGGCGTGGTCTGCACGATTCGTCGCTCGCGTGGCGAAGACATATTTGCCGCTTGCGGTATGCTCGCCGGCAAGAATCTGAAAAACTAACATAAAATCATACACCTATGAAAAATTTAAAAAACACCTTTGCGGCGCTACTCGCTTTGTCCTTGGTATTTGGTGTCCGGGCAGCCGCTCCTTCAGGCTATTACACATCGGCTGAAGGTAAATCCGGAAAGGCTCTTCTTGAGCAATTGTGTACGATTATCAGTTCGCACACCACCATTTCTTACGGCAATCTTTGGACGGCATTTCAAACAACCGACCTAAAGGATAACGGTAAGATTTGGGACATGTATTCGACAAAAGAGTTTACTTACTCAACCGACCAATGCGGCAACTACAGCGCAATCGGCGACTGCTACAACCGCGAACACTCGTTCCCGAAGAGTTGGTTCAACGATGCTTCACCGATGTATTCCGAC
>JBJEDP010000124.1:0-6980 GCA_051872175.1 Candidatus Limisoma sp. | reverse complement strand
GGGCTTGCTCTTGCTCCGTGTCGCACGCTGTCGAGCCGCGACAAGAAAGAGATGCTGCGCAGTCTGCCCGAAGGCCGTACGACTCTTTGGACACGTGTTTTTAACAGAAAATGTAAAGAAAAAATGATATATGGAAAATAACAACGAAAAAATTGTCGACCTTTCGCGGACGATTTACGAAATCAAGAAGCACTGGTACTACTATGCAATATGCTTTGTGCTTTTTGTGGGATTCGGGGCTTTTTATATGTATAAAAAGAATCCGGTCTACATGTTTCGCGCCAATATGTTGATAGAACAAGAAAGCGGCAGCGGAGCAAATTCGGCGGCAGCGGCTATGATGAAGTCGTTTTCGATGGGCGGCTTCGGCGGCGGCTCCGTCGACGACGAATTGCTGCTGATGCAGTCGCACAGCATTGTTAAGCAAGTCGTGACCGAACTGAAGTTGAATCGGCTCTACATCGACCGTGTGGGTGTTAAAAATCTTCCACTCTACAACGATTCGCCTATAGAAATCAAAATCCCCGACGCCGTGCTCGACACCATCGTCGGCGTTTCCTTTCACGTCTATCTCAAGGAAAATGGCAAGGCTGACATCGTTGTTAAGAAAGGTCTGTTCGAAACCGTTTTCGAAAGCGCCGACCAACAGTTGCCCGCCACGGCAACGCCCTCGACCGGAGGTGTTTTCGTTGTCGACAAGACAGATAAATACGTCCCCGGCGAAGAGCGTCACATCATCGTCAACGTCAGCGACAACGACGGCGCTACCGAAGACTATATGAAAAACATTTTCATCGACTATGCTTCGACCAAGTCGAATGGCATACGTATGGAACTCGAAGACAACCACAAACAGCGCGGCTTGGACGTGCTCAACAAGATGTTTGAGGTGTTCAACCGTCGCCGTATCGATGAAAACAATCGCAAAGCCGAGTCGGAGTTGAAGTTTATCGACGAGCGTCTCGCTTCGCTAACCGGACAACTTTCGCAATCGGAAGAAAAATTGCAGCGTTTCAAGACCGACAACGGCATTATCGACCTCACCACCGAGGCGGGCGTGCTCTTTGAGCAAAACTCTCAAAACAACCGCACCGTCATCGAGCAGCAGACGCAACTCGCCGTGCTCGACATGATTCTCGACTTCCTTGCCGACGCCAACAACTCTTATTCATTGATTCCCGTCAACAGCGGCTTGGACAACGAAAGCGCAGCAAGCGTGATTTCCGACTACAACGCGTTGATTCTGCAACGCATGAAGCTCGATTCGTCAGCCAAAGGCGACAACCGTGCGCTGACTGCTCTCAATGCGCAAATCGACGCAATGCGCACAGGCGTGGTGTCGACCATTCGCCGCGCTCGCGATAACGCCAAAGTGGCACTCGCCGAATTTACCAAAGAAGGTGGAAAATACGCAACGCGTCTGCGCTCGCTGTCGGCTAACGAACGCGAATTCTTCAACCTCACTCGCGATAAAGAAATAAAAAACAACCTATATATCTTCCTTATCGAGCAACGCGAAAACAGCCTGCTGCAAATCGGCTCGAGTTCGCCCGTGGGTCGCGTAGTCGATGCCGCCTATCGCGAAGTTGAACCGATTAAGCCGAAGGCTTCCATGGTGCTCGGGCTGGCGCTGATTATGTCGTTGCTCATTCCGACATTGATTTGCGTCTACCGCACCGTGTGCGCCAAAACGATTGTGATGAAATACGACATCAACCGTTTCACCGACATACCGGTGGCTACGGAAATGGGCAAATGCGAAGACCGAATCGTCGACTTCTGCTCGCCTTCGGCTATTGCCGACGACCTGCGTTCGTTGCGCAACAGCATAGTCAAAACCGGAGCGCGCTCGGTGATGATTACCTCGCTCTTCGACGGCGAAGGTAAAGCCTTTGTCGGCGTTAACGTGGCTCGACTGTTTGCGCTGTCGGCAAAACGCGTGGTCGTTGTCGACTGCACTCGCACAGGTGACGTAAGCAAGCTTCTCGGTGTCGACGGCTCGCGTCGCGGCATCTCCGATTTCGCTCTGCGCGGCTGCGCCGTCGACGACGTTGTCAGCGATTCGTCGATGCCGCAGATTTCGGTGGTTACGCCCGGTACGGTGGCTTCCGAAATGCCGGAAGCTCTTGTCGCCGAAGGATTTGCTTCGCTGATTAAGTCGCTCAAAGATACTTACGACGTAGTGTTGGTTGTAACCTCGTCGGTCGACGACAACGCATCAGTTCCTCTTGCGGCAGCCAGCGTCGACCAAACCGTCGTGGTGCTCCGCAGCGGCATACGCAAGAAGCCTTACGTGCGACTTTTCCGCAAAATCAGCGACCATTTCAATCCCGAAAATACATTCTTCGCCGTCAAAGCGTGAGATACAGCAAAAAGAATTGAGGGTGTATCAAAATTAGGTGCATCCTCTTTTTTGTGCGATTCCTCTTGCTAAGTCGGAGTGGCTCAACCCGGTGAATATTTTGCGACAAAGGTAGTGAAAAATCGCTAAATAATAGAGGTTTATCTATAGCGATTTCTCTTTCAAGAATCGACGTAAGAGGAACGTAAGAAAATATGGGAAGGTGTAAAACTTGCCATTGAAGCCGATGTTGTTGTGCGAAAGCTTGATACCAAATCTGACGTCCGCAAATTTTTCGTTTTCCACCATTTTTCTCATCGAAAGCGAAACGCCGGTTGTTGCTTTGACTTCCACCGGAATCAAACTTGAAGCATCGCGGACAAAAAAGTCGATTTCGAGTGCCGGATTGTCGTGCTTGTAGTAGAACAGCATCATTCCTTGTTTGATAAGCATATCGCTCACAACATTCTCATAGATAGCACCTTTATATGTCCCGAAATTATTATTCGTACGAACGTCTTCCTGTGCTTCCTCGTCTAAAGACGCAATGAGTAAACCCATATCCGCATAATATATTTTGTAAGCTTTCGGGTCGTAATTGCCTTTCAGCGGAAGTTCGGGCACCGACAAACAGTAGCATACATTTATCACGCCTGCATCGTTAAGCCATTCCACAGTACCTATATAATCGCGGTTTCTCGCATTTTTTGCAATCTTGGTAATCTGAAAACGCTTGTTTTCTTTTGCCAAGAAGATTGAAATATGATTGTAGACCGCCTTTATTTTTCCTTTGTCGAGACCTACGGCATATTTGGAAATGTCTTCTTCGTAGTCTTTGAGCAGTTGTCGCTGTTTTTGCAATACGTTGCTGTAATTTGCCTGAGTGACAAACAAATTCACGATTTCAGGCATACCTCCAACCACCATATATTCTTTGAAAAGACGGTCCGTAACGTCCATTTCGAGAGCGGACAGCGGCTTTGTTTGAATCATCTTGAGATATAGTCCGTCAATAAAAGTCGATGTGTAGCCTCTCGCCCAAAGAAATTCTTCAAAATCCATGGAGCGCATCTCATAGTCTTCCTTATAGCCAACGCTGTTCGACTCGATTTCTTGATAGTTGATGCCCATAAGCGAGCCGGAACAGATTACGTCGTATCTGCCGTCAATGCAGAAAAATTTGAGGCTTGTGGCGCACGTCGGGAAAGCCTGTATTTCATCAAAAAAGATGAGCGTTTTTCCCGGTACAAAGACCAATTCAGGGTTCAAGAATGTTGCATTTTTAACTATTGTGTCGACTTCGTAGCCGTCGTCGAAAATGCGCTTGAATTTGGGCTGCTCCACAAAATTTATCGCAACTACATATTCGTAGTTTTCGTTAGCAAAGGCGATAATGGAAGCGGTTTTTCCCACTTGTCTTGCTCCTTTTACTATCAACGGCTTGTGAGCGGGATTTGCTTTCCACTCGCAAAAGTATGTATCTATCTTTCTTTTAAGTAGTTGACTCATAATTTTCACACTTTTGGCTATGCAAAGATAGTGATTTTTCACACTTTAGGACTACTTTTAGGCGGTAAATTTCACATTTTCGAAATTTTTTCGTCGTTTTTTAGTCAATTATAGTATTACAAATGTTACATTTAATGCAATTTTTGTATCATTATTTGTGGTGCAACAAAATTTCGACAAGTTGAAACGATATTGTTACGCCTCGGCGTGTGCCGTTGATATATTTGCGGTACAAAACCTAACTTAAAATTCAAATGATATGAAAAAAATTACACTTTTAATTTCTGCATTAGCACTCTCGTTCAGCGCGTTGCATGCGTTGAATTTCGGCGAAGTGGCAATGATTACTGAATATCAAGACAAGGCAAAGCGTTGACAAGCGCTGACGATGATGAAGTTGCAGCCATTGAATGGTTTGCGGGCCGCGGTGGCAAAGTGATTGGCACCGGCGAACTCTACAGATCGCTGACGGGCGACAATACAATCGACTTGAGTAAATACAAGGCATTGTGGATTCACATCGACCGCGAAACTTCCGACATCAACACGTACCTTAACAATTGCACAGGCGGTGCAACGGGTTTCCGCAGCGAAGCCGTTCTCAATGCGTTGACTAACTATTACAAAAACGGCGGCAACTTGCTGTTGACAAACCACGCTTGCATCCTTCTCAAAGACCTCGGTCGTATGGACCGCTATCCGGAAGTGATTGGCTTCGGCGAAGGATATACAAATGAGGATACTTTCTTTGCTAACGTTGTCTATGGCACGTGGAATGCTTCGTCGATAGCTGTCGACAACTCCGGCGACCCGCTTTTTACAGGCATCGAAATGCAGAGCGCATATCGTCCCGAAGCCGACGGTGGTCGCGAATACAAAGTGTTCCCGCTCATTGGTCCGGGTTGGAAGGAAGACCACAACTGCTTCTGGCATTTCGACTACTCGGCAGGCAACGACGACCCGCAAAAGTTTGTAAAACTCTATGCCGACTATCAAGTGACTCCGCTTGCTATCTGGCCGCACATCAGCGACTATTATGGTGGCGCAATCGCTCGCTGGGATGCCAACACAACCTACAAAGGTCGCTGCATCACTATCGGTTTTGCCGCTTACGAATGGTGCCAAAATCTCACCAACAACATTTATCAAGGCAATATCGAACTGCTCACCTACAACGCGCTCAACGAACTCGCACCGACGACAAGTGGCGTCGTAAACACGCTGAACACAAACGACGAAGTTGTGGCTAAAAAATACTACACAACCCAAGGTATCGAAGTTCCTGCCCCCGACTCTAAAGGTTTCTATATCGAAAAATCGACCCTGGCTTCAGGTAAGACGGTGGTAAAAAAATTAGTTTTAGGTAGATAGATTTTTAGTTTGTTTCTTATCGTCTGTTAAGAAATAGGCAAAAGTAATTAGGCAAAAACTTAGGTGCGCGGAGATGTGATATCTCTGCGCACTTTTTTGTTTGTTCTATGCTCTAAGGAATCGGTTTATAGTGCTCTTTGGCGTACGAGCGCGAGCAGTAGTTGAAGTGCCACCATTCCGAAGGTAGCGGCTTGAAGCCTGCCGACTTCATCACCCGTCGCAGCAGTAGTCGGTTGTTGCGCTGTGCCGCAGTGAGTTTGCCCGATTTCACAAAAGCCGCCTCGTTGGTGATGCCCGACAGCGGTCCGAGGTGGTCGAACGCCGTGCCCATGTCGAGCGGCGTGCCTTTTTCGTCGATGATAGAGATGTCGACCGCCAAGCCGTAGTTGTGCATACCGCCGCCGCGCGCCGGATTCGACACGTATTTCTGACGTTTGGTGCCCTTTACGACGTTCCACATTTGCTGTTGCACCGACATCGGTCGCGCCGCATCGTAGACTATCAGCGAGTAGCCGGGATGCTCCTTCCTGAGCAGTCGCTGTGCCTTGACCAGACACGCCATTGCGTCGGGGTGGAGGAACGCCTCGCGAAGGTCGGTATAGAGCACCACGCCGACGAAATTGTCGGCTCGGGTATACTTCAAGTCGATGGCAATCGACGGGTCGACGTCGGCAATGTTTTGCAGCCCCATTTTCGCCATGCCGCGGGCTGTTGCGCTCAGTTGCGCCGACGCTCCGGCACTCGTCAGAACCGCCGCCAGAAGCACTATATATCGTAGAAAAATCATAGCATTTGCAAATTTCTTCAGCAAATTTATCAATTTGGCGTCGAAAATCGCAAATTTTTCAGTATGTTTACACAAAAATTATCCTGAACGATGAAAATAACGATGATACAGAGTGCTCCGACGTGGGCAGATGCCGAGGCAAGCCTTGCGCGCGTAGAGCAGTTGATTGGCGCCTCGCCGACGTCTGACGTCTACGTCCTGCCGGAGATGTTCGCCACCGGATTTTGTATGCAGCCCGAGCGGATTGCTCAGCCGGAAGGTGGAACCGTTTTAACGGCTATGAAGCGACTGAGTGCGCACTACAATGCCGCAATCGTCGGCAGCGTGGCTGTTGCCGACGGCGGAAAATCGTACAACCGAATGTATTTCGTCCGCCCCGATGGCACGGTAGAGCGTTACGACAAGCGCCATCTGTTTACCTACAGCGGCGAGCACGAACGCTATTCGGCGGGCACGGAGCGCTGCATCGTCGACTTCCGTGGCGTGCGCTTTCTGTTGCAAGTGTGCTACGACCTGCGCTTTCCCGTGTGGTCGCGCAACCGCGGCGACTACGATGCCATCATCTACGTGGCAAGTTGGCCCGTGGCGCGCATTTCGGCGTGGGATGCGCTGCTTCCGGCGCGTGCCATCGAGAATCAATGCTACGTCGTGGGCGTAAATCGCACAGGCGACGACCCGGCGTGCTCGTATAGCGGTCATAGCGTGGCAATTGACCCTCGCGGCAACGTCGTGGCGCGCTGCGACGACAACTGCGAGACGACGCAATCGGTCGACATCGACATCGAAAGCCTCCGCCGTTTCCGCGCAAAATTTCCCGTCATCGCCGACGCCGACCCGTTCGCAATTGTCAGGAAATAAAGTTTTTTGACCTCTTTGACTCAAAAGTTGCCCAAATTTTTTCATAAATGATTTTTATATATTAATTTTGCATTTCGTGAGATAATATGAAAAAACAAAAAAAATAAATACAAT
>JBJEDP010000123.1:0-6988 GCA_051872175.1 Candidatus Limisoma sp. | reverse complement strand
AAAAGTGCTAATTCTTTGCTCATTGCAACGATTATACCTATTTTCATCTAAATATTATTTTTAATCATGTTACAAAATTAAGATTAATTATTAACTTTGGAGCAAATTTTGTCCGAAAAATGAAAATTATAGTAGAAGATAGGATAAAGCAATATAGTCCCGGGCTTCACATCGGCTTGATTCGAGCAAATGTGGTAAATAGCGAGACTTCGGAAGAACTGTGGGCGGAACTCCAAACCGCCAGCCAACGTATTGCCGACAGTTACGAATTGTCGTGGATAAACAAGCGACCGGCAATCGCCGCCACTCGCGAACTATATAAGCGCTGCGGCAAAGATCCGAATCGCTATCGTGTGTCGAGCGAGGCGCTGTGTCGGCGTATTGTGAAAGGCATGGGGATATATCGCATCAATACGCTTGTCGATTTGATTAACTTGGTGTCGATTGGTAGCGGATATGCCATTGGTGGCTTTGATGCAGACAAGATTTCGGGCGATAGCGTAACATTGGGCATCGGTGAAGCCGATGAGCCGTTTGAAGGCATCGGTCGAGGCTTGCTTAATGTGGAAGGCTTACCGTTATATCGTGATGAATTGGGCGGTATTGGAAGCCCGACGAGCGACGTTGAGCGCACGAAAATCACACTCGAAACTACGAAACTTCAGATGCAAATCAATGCATTCGGCGAAGAGATGCCGCTACGCGACACTATCGATTGGAGCGTCGATTTGCTCGAAAAATATGCTGATGCCACGAATTTTGAAATCGAAATATTTTAAATTATAATACTTAATACTATGAAGATACTGAAGGTGCTCGAAGAGAATATCAACGAACGCAATATAGGACTTGCAGTCGATGCATTGCGCGATGGGGAAATCATTATTTATCCAACCGATACGGTTTATGCTCTTGGTTGTAACGCTTTGAACAACAGTGCAATAGTTCGCTTGTGTAAGTTGAAAGGTATTAATCCCGACAAGACCTACCTGTCGATTATTTGCGATGGAATTTCGATGGCTGCCGAATATGCAAAGTTCGACAACAATCAATTCAAGTTGCTGAAGAATAATACACCGGGGCCATTTACATTCATCTTTCCGTCGGCATCTACGTTGCCTAAGGCTTTTAAGGGTCGCAAGACGGTTGGCGTACGCATCCCGGAAAATAAGATAGCATTGGAATTGGTTAAGCAACTCGGTTCGCCGATTATTTCGACAACAATTCAGTATGATGACGACGATTATGCGACCAATCCGGAATTGATAGCCGAAACCTACGGCAACGATGTCAGCCTTCTGATAGATGGCGGCGAGGGCGGCTTAGAGCCGTCGACGATTGTCGATTGCACCTCGGGTGAACCGGAAATTGTCAGAGAAGGTCGCGGCGATTTGGTGATTTGACCTTTCTGACCTTACTGCCGAGCGATTGATATTTTTACTTTCTGATTTTTGATTTTCTCGTGAGCCACAGCCGTAAGAACTGATTTTGCCACACGAGCATCGATGGCAACTAATGCATAATGGTCGGCAACGTCAATGCGTCCTACCGAACCGGCTTCGATGCCCGATTTGGTTAGGATGAATCCTAAAATATCGCCCTTGGAGATTTTCTCTTTTTTTCCGGCGGAGAAGAATATTGTTTCATATTCTTTTTTGATGCGGCACTCGGCATTGCTGTCGAGCGTAAGGCAGTCGTCGAACGTAATGAAATCCGGGATTTTTTCATCCGGTCCGGTGATAACGTAAACCGAGCCGGTGTTGTCGATACGGGCTGTTCGTCCGTTGCGATGTGTATATGTTTCCTGTGTCTGCGGCAAATGATAGTGAACGATGTGTTTTACGCCGGTTATGTCAAGACCTCGCGAGCCCAAATCGGTTGTAACCATTATCGAAAACGTGCCGTTATTGAGCATCAGCACCGCTTTTTCGCGGTCGATTTGGTCAAGCCCGCCGTGGTATAGTCCGACAGGCAGATACAATTTCTTGAGATATTCATAAATGCGCATTGCCGATTCACGATGGTTGGCAAATATGATTGTTTTACCGGGCTCGATGTTGTAGAGTAGGGTGCGCAGCGTCTCCAACTTGTCGCGCATATCCGATTCTACTCTCAAAACATCGATGCGACTTTCAACGGTCGACTCCGCAAGGAAACACAACGATTCGGCGTCGCAAAGATTGATGAAGTCCGGGCAATCTGAAATATGCGTAGCCGATGTTAGAATTTGTCGTGATATGTTCGGCATGCGTTTTATCAGTTTGCGCATTTCTTCGTGGAAACCGAGCTCGAGCGACTTGTCGAATTCGTCGAGCACTAAGATACGAACTGGCTGAAGATAGACGTTACCGCGCTTGGCGTGGTCCAAGAGTCGCCCGGGAGTTCCGACTAAAATATCAGGAACAACCGATAGCGAATTTTCTTCGTCTGTGACGTTGTGACCTCCATAGCAGCAAGTTACTTTCAGCCCGACGGCAATTGCTTGCGCCACCTTGCTTATTTGCACAGCCAACTCACGAGAAGGTGCTATTACGACAGCTTGAACTCTACCGGTCGAAGCCTTGATGTTCTTCAGTAAGGGTAAAAGGTAGGCAATCGTCTTGCCCGACCCCGTAGGCGAGAGCAGAACAATATTGGAAGCGTTGGCTTTTGATGCCATCGCCGTTTGCATATCGTTCAGATTCTCAATGCCAAGGCGTCGTCGTATTTGCTCGATAATAACGGATTCTTTCATGAGTCGGTGTCGGTCAGCGTTTATGATTTATGAGAAATTACAAACTTCTCTGCGTCGATAGCGGCTTTTGCGCCCATTCCGGCAGAGGTAATCGCTTGTCGGTAAATGGGATCGGCAACGTCGCCTGCGGCAAACACGCCGGGAACGTTTGTGGCTGTGGTTACGCCGACGGTTTTTATGTAGCCTTGTTCGTCAAGGTCGATAAACTGCTTAAAGACGTCGGTGTTGGGTTTATGACCGATAGCAAGGAAGAAGCCGTCGATGTTGATATCGAGCGTTTCTTCGTGGTCGGTGCCTTTATACTTAACCAAATGTGCACCTTCAACGCCGTTGTCGCCGAAAAGTCCAACAGTATTCGTGTTGAAAAGTATTTCGATTTTCGGATTGTCGAACACTCGTTGTTGCATAGCCTTTGACGCGCGAAGATAGTCTTTGCGGACAATCAAGTAGACCTTCGACGCAAGATTGCTCAAGTAGGATGCCTCTTCGCACGCCGTATCGCCGCCGCCGACTACGGCAACAACTTTCTTGCGGTAGAAGAATCCGTCGCATGTTGCGCAAGCCGACACGCCCATGCCTGCATATTTCTTTTCGTCGTCGAGTCCCAAATATTTGGCTGTTGCACCGGTGGCAATGATGACCGACTGTGCGCTGTAGACTTGCCCGGAATCTGTTTTGGCAATCAACGGATAGACCGAAAAATCCACTTCCGTAACAACACCTGTGCGGATGTCGGCGCCCAAGCGACTTGCTTGGCTGCGAAGTTCTTCCATCATCGCAGGTCCGGTTATGCCGTTCGGATAGCCCGGGAAGTTTTCAATCTCGGTAGTTGTTGTCAATTGTCCGCCCGGTTGCAGACCTTCAATTACGATTGGCTCGAGGTTTGCGCGCGAAGCATAGATGGCTGCCGTATATCCCGCAGGACCGGAGCCTATGATTAAGCATTTTGTTTGTATTGTTTCCATAAGAATCATTGTTTATCGCAAGTCAACAACTTTCGTGCCCTCGGGAACGAGCGACTTGTCGTAGGTAAATGTTGAAGGTTTGAATGATTGTTTACATTTATAGTTGCTCATTACGATTACTATCGATGTGCCATCGTTCATCTTGAAAAGAATCTTCATCGGTAGATATTTCTGTTTGCTTACCCAAACGGTGACCGACGCTATGTCGGACGATTTCGGCGATTTAGGCTTCATCAGCACTTCGTGGTTGCTTTCCGTACTCGACTTCATAAGGTATGCGTCGAAAGCATTTCGGAAATTGCTGATAATAGAGTAGGGGTTCACCATTTGCAACTCTTCGTCAGTCGGCTCGGTTACGCACACTTCGTCGGTCATCGTCGAATAGCTCCATTGCGTTTTGCCGTCGTACCAGCAAATCAAGTCAGCCGACGACATTCTGAATTTGTTGCCTTGCATTACGATTTGTCCCGTGGTGTTGCCTTGGTCGGTCGTAATCACATAATTGGCAGATATGCCGTTCTGCGCCTTGTAGTTTTCGACCAATTTGGAAATAACACGTTCACCGTTGCCGGCAAATGTCGGTAGCGCAAAAAGTGATGCTATTATAATAAAGAAAATCTTTCTCATTTCGTTAGCGATTAAGAATCATTGATAACTGAGTGTGGTCGACGAGTACTTGACGCGGCTTACCGCCCAATGACGGACCGACGATGCCTGCGGCTTCCATTTGGTCCATCAATTTTCCGGCACGGTTGTAGCCGATAGAGAACCGACGTTGCAAAGACGACGTCGACGCCGTGCTGCCTGAAGTGATGATAAATTCTGCAGCTTCTTCAAACAGGCTGTCGCGTTCCGACAGGCTCTTGATGGATGTGTCGACGTCAGCATTGCTTTCGGCAGGACGAGGCAGCAGATATGGGCTGTCGAAGCCGTTTTGCGAACTTATGCTGTTGACAATCGCTTCCACCTCGGGAGTGTCGACAAATGCGCATTGAACGCGTGTCAGCACGTTTTCGTAGTTGATAAGCATATCGCCGCGACCAATCAATTGTTGCGCACCGGAGCGGTCTAAGATTGTGCGGCTGTCGACCATTTGCGTTACTCTGAAGGCAATGCGACTCGGGCAATTGGCTTTGATTACACCGGTAATAATATCGGTCGACGGGCGTTGTGTGGCAAGAATCATGTGGATACCTACCGCACGTGCTTTTTGCGTGATTCGAGCAATCGGGGTTTCTATCTCTTTTCGACCGATGTTCATAATCAAGTCGGCGAGCTCGTCGATAATCACAACGATGTAGGGCAAATACTTGTGACCTTTAGCAGGGTCGAGACGGCGTGCAATAAACTTGCGATTGTAGTCGCCGATGTTGCGCTCGTGTGCATCATTGAGAAGCACCAATCGGTCTTCCATCTCTTGGACGAGTGAATTCAGCGTTGCTACGGCTTTGTTCATATCCGTTATGATGGCAGAATCGGAGTCTTCCATCTTTGCAAGATAATGATATTCAAGGGGCGCATACATGCTGAATTCCACCATTTTCGGGTCAATCATCACAAATTTCAACTGTGATGGATGTTTCTTGTAAAGAAGGCAGGTGATGATAGTATTCAGACCGACCGACTTACCCATACCGGTAGCGCCGGCAACCAACAAGTGGGGCGTACGTGCCAAATCGGCTACATACACGTCGTTGGAGATTGTGCTACCCATAGCTATCGGCAACTCATAGTTGCATTTTTGGAATTTATCCGACTCGATAATTGCACGAATCGGCACCATACGTTTTTCTTTGTTAGGCACTTCGATGCCGATTGTACCCTTGCCGGGAATCGGAGCAATGATGCGAATACCAAGTGCGGCAAGACTGAGTGCGATGTCGTCTTCCAAGCCTTTGATTTTGGCAATCCTGACACCTTCTGCCGGTATAATCTCGTAGAGCGTAACGGTTGGACCGACGCACACTTTTATGCTGCGAATCTCAATACCGTAGTTGCGGAGTGTTTTGGTGATTTGATTCTTGTTTTCCTCTTGTTCCGCCTTGTCGACTGTTACGTCGTTGTGGTCGTAATCATTTAAAAGCGTCGACGGCGGCAGCTTGAATCGCGACAGTTCGGCAGTCGGGTCGTAAGGTGTTTGGCTGAGAACCTCGGCTTGGGCTATCGGCGCATTTTCAACTATTTCAAGAGGCGTATCGTCGGGATTCGGTTGCTGTCCTTCTTCGGTAGCACTTGTTTGTGGCGCACTGTCATCGTCGTTTGCGACCTCTGTTTCGGGCATGTCGGCAGGTTCTTTCTCCGGCGTGTCGGCTTGTGCATCGGCAACCGAATCATCGTCGTCTTCATCGACTACGTTGTCGATTGATAATTGGTCGAAGCCGTTTGCATCAGTTGAATCCATAATGCTTTCCAGTTCCACGCCATTCTTTTCGTTGTTTTTGTTCGGTTGTTCGTTGTCCTCCGGCTCTTCCGGCTCCGATTCAAATGCATTTTCAGCTTCTTTCAGTTCGCGTAAGCGTTGCTCTTCGCGCTTCTTACGATAGTCGTCCACTCGCTCTTTTATGCCGGAATAGATGGCTGTTATTCGGTTTACGCACAACACAAAGAGAACAACTAAAAGCAGAATATTGAAGAATATGGCGCCGTAAGTGCCGACGAGATTTGTCATCAGCATCGCCAACTGATAGCCGTGGCTACCTCCGATGGCGAATGGGGCGGATTCAATCGACAGCGATACCAGTCCCAAAATAGAGGACGTCGTTATTGTGGCAAACGAACATATAAGCAATGCCGAGAATATACCGGGCTTATAGTGACCCATATATTTCAATCCTAAGATAATGCAAAAGATAATTATAAAGAATGAGCCGTAGCCGAAACCGCTGTTAATCAAGATTTCCGCTACCAATGCTCCGAGGATGCCGGCTTTATTCTTTATGCTCGTTGCATCTTTCAGATTGTCGAAAAGCGTATGACTATTGACTGCACTTTGGTCGGCTGTACAGTTCTTGAAATACGACACGCAAGCGATTAAGAGCAAACAGCCGATAAGCAACAAAGCGAAACCTACGACCTTGCGTATTAGCGGCTTTTTGTCTTTTGCGTCTTTATCTTTCTTTTGCCGTTTGGGTGCCGATTGCTTTTTATCGTCTGCAACATCTTGCACGTCGTCTACATTTCCCTCTTCGGCAACATTGTCGGTATCCTTAG
The DNA here is from genome assembly GCA_051872175.1 of Candidatus Limisoma sp. Lineage (GTDB taxonomy): Bacteria > Bacteroidota > Bacteroidia > Bacteroidales > Muribaculaceae > Limisoma. Next base: position 79 of record JBJEDP010000123.1, on the reverse strand, counting down.
CCGTACCCTTACCTTTTCCTTTGTAGACAGGGTTGTATTTATCAATTTTAAGTGCCACTATGAAAAAGATTTATTTAGA
>JBJEDP010000122.1:0-1624 GCA_051872175.1 Candidatus Limisoma sp. | reverse complement strand
CCGGCTGTGTTTCGCTGTCGGTGAGGAACAAACATCCGTGCTTGCTGTAGCAGTTTTGCGACGGATATAGGGTTACGTCGCCCGTGGTATCTATCTTTATCGAGTCGCACTCGGTGCCTTTGGCGTAGAAGTAGATTTTGTTGGCGCGATGCATTATCGGCGTTTGCTCAAGGTCGTCCATGTGAGGCAACAGGTAGTTCTCCTTGGCGGCATTACCGCCGCGACCGTACACTTTGATGTTTTCGGGCGTGGCGAAGCCCCACGAGCGCAATTCGTCGTAGCTGATTTCGTAGACGCCGGAGCGGTCGACATTGATTTTTACCCAATTGCCGGTGGCGAGCACCGAACGGCTCGCAAATTGTACATTTTGTGAGTAGCTGTTGAATGATGCGGTCAACAGTAGTATGGCTAAATATATAAATTTCTTCATAGAGAATTATTTGATTCTGAATGAGATGGAACAACTATCGGCGATGTTGCATTCAATCTTGTCGTCGATATTGAGTGCGACGTTGTCGAAGCCGCAGTCGACTACGATTAAGTCGCCGATTTTGATGGTGAAATACTTGCTAACCAGTTCGATAGCGGAGTCGAGACGAGTGCAAACGTCGTCGACGGTCACCTCTGCAGCCGTTGCGAGTGAGCGTTGTGCGAGTCTGACTTCGCCGGCAAACGTACTCTTGTCGACAGTCGTACCCACGACCAAAGCGCCGTCGAAGCCTGTGCGCACGGCTACGGGCAGGTTGTCGGCTTCGGCTTGGATGGCAAAACACAGCCCGATTTGCTCGTAGTAGCGCTCGCTGAACCGCTTGGCGATGTTTTTGCCCAAACGCGAGATGTGGGCGTAGACGTGAGTGCTGCCGACGAATCGGTTGGCAAAGTCGGGCACAAAAAACGGTTTGCCGGTCTTTTGCAATGCCGAGTCGGCGAGGATGTTGATTGTCGGACTGTCGTTAGAACCGCTTACGATGATTATTTTCACTTTTTACAGTTTATTCTATTATACATCACAGCAAGGTGAGCGTAGATTGAAGTGTTTTGAATCACCACATCGTCGGCAACCTTGATTCGGAACGGCGTAAAATTCCAGATGGCTTTCACACCGCTGCGTTGCAACTTGTCGGCAGAGGCTTGTGCGTGCTCAACCGGGACTGCCAACACACCGATATCCGCGCCATATTCTTTCTGACGCATATCCAGTTGTGCAACGTCGTAGATGGGCACTCCGCAAATCTCCGTGCCGATAAGGCGCTCGTCGACGTCGAATCCGGCAACAATACGCAGGCCGTACTGCATCAAACCAGAGTCTTGAATCAGCGCCGCACCCAGACTGCCGACGCCTATCATAAATGCTTTGTGCACCTCGTGGAAGCCCAAAAAGTTGGACAATTCCGTCGCTAAATGCTCTACTTGGTAGCCGATTCGCGTCTTTCCTTTGATATTGAGAAACGACAGGTCTTTGGCAATCTGCGAAGCGTCAACGTTGATTTCTTTCGCAATTTGAGTCGACGAAACATACTCTATGTTCTGCCCATGGAGCATGTTGATATACGCCAAATACCACGGCAACCTCCTCAACGTAGGCTCCGGAAGTAATACCCTATTTACGTCCTCTATCATAGCT
>JBJEDP010000121.1:0-1624 GCA_051872175.1 Candidatus Limisoma sp. | reverse complement strand
AAAAGTGAACGGATATCCCCGTTTTGGGTGGGTGGATATCAACCGTTTTCAGCAAAAATATGTTAATTCACACATTAAAAATCAAGCATACACGATTGATTTACAACATTTTACCTAATTTTATATAAGGCTGAGTTTTTTCCAAAACCTCGAAATTTCAGCCGTTTTGGAAAAAACTCAACAATTTTCGGAATGAACATTCTATTATTTTCAGACCCGACTTCCAATCTCTACTATTTTGCTAAATAATGGCACTAAAGCGTCTTTTGTGTATATAAAACAAACGCATTTCAAGTATTGCCACAATTGCGTTTAGTTTTATTAACCACAGCAATTATAACGTCTAAAATTCGTTAACAATTCGATAATTAATTGAAGATTTACTTTTGTTTAGGATTATTTAATAGTAAATTTGCAAAAGCAACCCAACCTTAACAACCACCCAAAATCCAAAAGTTATGGGATTTCTGTCGAAAAAGTTATTATTCCTGTTGGCGGCTGCCGTTATGACCTTAAATGTATCAGCCGACACGTATTTGAAGCGAGAACTCCGCGGCACTTGGATGACGTCGTTCCTGAGTCTCGACTGGCCAAGCGTCGGTGTCGGCGTTAGTTCGTCGATGATTACCAGCCAGAAAAACGAAGCCATCGACTACCTCAACCAACTCGAAAAAGCCCACATCAACGCGGTCTATCTTCAAGTGCGTCCGTGCTCCGACGCGTTCTACAAGTCGAGCTACGAACCATGGTCGAGTTACCTGACCGGCTCACGTGGAGCCGACCCGGGCTGGGACCCGTTGGAATTTTGGGTCGAAGAGGCACACAAACGCGGCATCGAGTTGCACGCGTGGGTCAACCCATATCGCTTCGCCACAGCAAAAACAGGTCTATGGAATTCGACAGACCAAGACAAGGACATAAACAGCAAAGGATGGCTGCTTGAATACAACGGCACATACATCCTTAATCCGGGGCTTTCGGATGTAACCAATTATATTTGCGATATCGTCGGCGAGATTGTAACGAAATATGACGTCGACGGCGTGATTTTCGACGACTATTTTTATCCGGATTACATACCTCAAACATCGGCAGCCAACGACTGGAATCTGTTTCAGAGTTCGGGATGGTCGTCGATAGGCAATTGGCGTCGCAACAACGTCAACCAAATGATTAACGCCGTAAACACTCGCATAAAAAGCATCAAGCCGTACTGCTCATTCGGCGTTTCGCCCGCCGGCATTGCTTGTACAAGTTCGTCGGTAGCCTCGGGGCACGGGGTTGCACGTTGTACCGTCGGTTCCGACTGGCAATACGACCGCATCTACTCCGACCCGGTAGCATGGCTCAAGAACCAATATCTCGACTTCGTATCGCCGCAACTCTATTGGGGCGTGTCCGACTACGGCAGCAGTTATCCGCTCGACGAGCTCGACCCATGGTGGTCGACAGTTGCCAACCAATTTTCACGCCAATACTACGCAAGTATTGCCGACTATAGAAGCGACGCCGATATGGGTAGCGACTATGTATCCACCGCAGGCGACTACGACGCCATTAAAAAGCAAATACAATATAATCGTAGCCTTACCAAAACAGGTGCACCGGGCATAATCCACTATCG
>JBJEDP010000120.1:0-7146 GCA_051872175.1 Candidatus Limisoma sp. | reverse complement strand
CTAACCGCCTGACCCACAACGAAAACTCATCCCATAAGGGTGAAAGTTGGGTTAATAGAAAATTATCGCCGACTGTTGTCGCTGACCGCAACGACGTTTCATAGATATTTGTATAAAAAAGTGAACTGGTCGGGGCGATTGATAGGAATCGTAGGCGCTCGCGGTGTGGGTAAAACCACGATGATATTGCAATACGCCAAGGAGCGACTCGACGCGGAGAGTTCGCTGTATGTGAATGCCGAGGATTTCTACTTTTCGTCGCATCGGTTGTTCGATTTGGCGGATTCGTTCTGCAAGATGGGCGGAAAATATTTGCTGATAGACGAGGTTCACCGCTATGACGGTTGGTCGCGAGAACTTAAGCTGATTTATGACTATCATCCGGAGCTTCATATTGTGTTTTCGGGCTCGTCGATATTGGATATTACGAAGGGCGTGCAGTCCGACTTGTCGCGGCGCGCGGTGGTCTACGACTTGTACGGCTTGTCGTTCAGGGAGTATCTTGAATTGTTTGAGGGCGTGCGAGTCGGAGTCAAGTCGCTCGAGGAGGTGCTCTCGCACACGGTTGAGATGTCGGCGGATTTTCGTCCGTTGGTTTATTTCGGACGTTATCTTCGTCGAGGATACTATCCTTTTGCGTTAGAAGACGACTATGAGGAAAAACTTCGTCAAGTAGTCGTCAAGACGCTCGAAACCGACATCCCGGAGTATGCCAACATGAATGTGTCGACGGGCAAGAAGTTGAAGCGACTGATGGCTGTGATTGCCGAGAGTGTGCCGTTTAAGCCGAATATGGTAACGCTGGCGGATGTGCTTGGCGTGTCGCGCAATAATGTTGCCGACTACCTATTATATATAGAGGAGGCGGGATTGATAACGCAACTGCGAGACCAAACAGGCGGAGTGCGCTCGTTGGGCAAGGTCGATAAGGTTTATCTTGAGAATACCAATCTAATTTACGCGTTGGTGAATGACGGTGCTGCGGAAATCGGCAATGTCAGGGAGACGTTTTTTATGAATCAACTGCGCGTGGTGGCTGACCCAATCACGTCGTCGGTGTCGGATTTTATGGTAGGCAACCGTACGTTTGAGGTAGGCGGCCGCAACAAGAAGCAGAAGCAAATACGCGGCATCGAAAATTCTTATGTGGTGAAAGACGATATCGAATACGGCGGACTGAATGTCATTCCGCTGTGGCAGTTCGGGGTGCTGTATTGAGAGGTGAGAGGCGCTATCGCGCGGTTATAAGGTTATAAGGTTAAAAGGTTATACGGCAGCTTGCGCTGCGAATAATGTTTGTAGGTAAGAGGTAAGATTTTTTTGGGGATATGTTAGATTAGGTTAAGATTAGGTATATAATATGGCTAATTGGGTGTAAAATAATGAAAATTAGGTAAAAACGGAATGAAAACCACCGCTTTGGAGCAATTTTTTGCTTAAAAATATGCGAGTTTGTGAAATATTGTATATCTTTGCGGAAAATTTCAGGGCCTCTAATACCTTAGAAATTTCAATAATGAGTGTGAACCTAAAACGATTCAAATTTGTTATTGCATAAAATGATAAACGAAATTAATTGTATTATAACGTTTTAATAAATTATTATCTATGAAAAAGTTTTTGCTAACTCTACTTTGTGTAGCAGGATTTGTAGCAGTAAACGCTGAGAATCCTAAAGCATTGACAGGTCAAAAATTTCTCGACAACTGGTCAGTTGGTGTAAACGCAGGTATCACTCAACCGCTTGCGCACCCGTATTCACTCGACGCAAATATGCGTGGCTTGTTCGGTGTTGAACTCTACAAGCAATTCACTCCGGTGTTCAAAGCAGGTGCTGAAATCAACTTCGGCGTGAACACAACAGGTATTTATGGTGTTCGTGGCGTAAGAACAGCGTTCGACACTCACAACCTTTCACTCAATGGTGGTCTTAACCTTATGAACCTCTTCGGCGGTTACAAAGGCACACCTCGTTTGTTCGAAATCGAAGCAATCGGTGGTATCGGCTGGGGTCACATGTACACTAACTACGAAGTAGACGGTCCCGCTTACAACTACATGACAACAAAATTCGGTATCAACTTGAACTTCAACCTTGGCAAAGACAAGGCTTGGACTCTTGGTATCAAACCGGCAATCGTTTACGACATCGAAGGTCGTTCTTCGAACAATGGCGTTAAGTTCGACACCAACTATGCAAACATCGAACTTCAAGCAGGTCTCGCTTACCACTTCAAGACCAGCAACGGTACACACCACTTCGTATACGAAGACCTCTATGACCAAGCACAAATCGACGACTTGAACGGCAAAATCAACAAACTTCGTTCAGACCTCGACGCAAAAGACGGTGAACTTGGCAAGGCTAACAAGCGCATCAGCGACCTTGAAAAGGCTCTCAAAGAATGCCAAGAAAAGAAACCGGTTGTAGAAAAAGTTGTAAAAGTTGAGAAAGTTGTTAACTCTAACCTCGAATCGATGGTAACATTCCGTCAAGGTAAGACAGTTATCGACGCATCACAACGTCCGAACGTAGAGCGCGTGGCTACTTATATGAAGAACCACAAGAACGCTAAGGTTTCTATCAAGGGTTACGCTTCTCCGGAAGGCAACGTCGACATCAACAAACGTCTTGCTGAAGGTCGTGCACAAGCCGTTAAGGATATGCTCGTTAACACTTACAAGATTTCTGCAGACCGCATCAATGCAGAAGGTCAAGGTGTTGGTGATATGTTCTCTGAACCGGATTGGAACCGCGTTTCTATCTGCACTCTCGAAGAATAATACTATCGACGAAAAAACTAAAAAGCGTGTCCCCTCGGGCACGCTTTTTTTTGTTGAGTAGTGTAAGAGGTAAGGGAGCGCAGTCCGGTCTGCCGTGGTTTACGGCTTGCAAAGTCTCCAACTTAGCATTTTTACAATGAGCAAAATCTATGCAATTTAGCTCATTGGGTTGATTATCAGGCTCTTCCCCACCTATCCGCAGGCGGCAAGGTGGGGTTACCCGATTGCCGCAAGCTCTTCGAGCTAGCATCTTGGCGTTATCCCAATTTGCTCCGCACGCCTCGGTGCGACCTATCATGGGTGCGGTGCAAAGGTAAGAGGTAAGAGGTAAGAGGTGAGAGGTAAGAGGTAAATGGTGAGAGGTAAGAGGTAAAATGTGAGAGGTAAAATGTGAGAGGTAAAAGGTAAAAGGTAAGAGGTAAGAGGTAAGAGGTGAGAGAAGCCAACGATATCCGATAGACGCTCCGCACGCCCGGTGGTCGCGCCGAGGCGCGACTCTACGGATGGCGGATGTATTTGTGTTGTGTAAGCTGCTGAATGTCAGCGAAATGTGTGGTAGAGAACTGTCGGGTGCGATGAGTTATCCGGCGTAGCTGTGCATGCCGCCGAGGAGGAGGTTTACGCCGAAGTAGGTGATGAGCACGGAGAGGAATGCGCAGAGCAGGAATGTGTGAAGGCGCGCAGGTGTCGACGTTAGGCGGGTAGAGTGGAGCGGCACGCTGTAGACGAGCATCGTGATAAGTGCCCAAACTTCTTTCGGGTCCCATCCCCAATAGCGACCCCACGACACGTTAGCCCACACGGCGCCGATGAATATTCCGGCAGTGAGTAGTGCAACGGCGGGGTAGAGCGCAGCCTTGCTGATGAGCGCGAGTCGCTCGATTTCGACGTCCCGGCGGTGATGAAGTCGCATAATGACAGCCGCCAAAGCGTTGACAAACATCAAAGCGAAGAGCGTGTAAGCCATCATCACCGTCGCCACGTGGATGCTCAGCAGCGGCGAATTGAGCACGGGAATGAGGTTAGTGATTTGCGGCGACGATTCGCCCATCATAGCTACTAATAGGAGCGTACCCGAGAGCAAAAATCCGAAAGGAATAGCCGTCAGCGTCTTGCGACTCAGTATTGCAGCCGCGGCGGCGGAGCAGAGTGCCATAAACATCATCGTTTCGAATCCGTTCGCCATCGGAAGATGACCGCCGACGTACCAACGAAGTGCGAACACGACGCCGAGATAGGCGGTGAGCAGCCACAGCATGATGGCGGCGGTCCGACGCACGGCGGGTCGCTCTATCAGGCGTCGGCGAAAGCAATAGACGAGCATAGCCGCGATGCCGACAGCGAGGCACGCCATGGCAATCGGACGGTTTGCCGACAGTGCGTTGTAGGCGCGTTCGGCGTTGATTTGCGTGGCGTCGGGAAGTTCGGTGCCGCCGTATTTCACTTGATAGTCGGCGATTTTGCCAACGAGTCGCCCGGCTTCGTCGTAGTTGCGCGCGGCGATTTGTTCAGCCACCAAACTCATACAACCTTGGATGAAAGCCGCTTGCGAGGCGTCGATATTTGCGGGTATGCGGTCGGCGAGCGAGAGCCAACGGGTTTCGTTGCCGTCGGCGCAAGGGAATATTCGCAGCAGCGAGCCGGTAGAAGCCATGCAGGCGAGGTTGAATTTCTCGTTTGCGGCGTTTCGGTTGCGAGCATCAACGGCATCGGCGTCGGCGCTTTCGAGTTTGAATCCGTCGAGGTCGACGAAGTCCGTCAGCCGAGCGTAGCGACCATCGATGCCGAGTAGGTCACGCGTTTGTGCGTCTTTGATTTTAATCATCGGCTCGGCTTTCCAATCGTCGTAGTAGAACAGCCATCCGCAAAGCACTTGTTCGGCGCTGAGACCTTTGTAGGAGGAGCTTCCGTAGGTTTTCAGCACGAAATTGCGAGCGAGCGTTTGCACGGGGCAAATGCGGTCGTTGTGGTAGACGAGCAGTTTTCCGAACTCGTCGGCGAAAGCCTTGGGGACAGTTTTTGGAGCCGATTCGGCGTGCGCGGAGAGGCACGAAAACAGCATCACAGCCACGGCGAGCGCTTTCAATCGTTTCAGAGCCACACGGAAGCCGCTGTTGCGCTCGAAGAAGAAAGCAATGAAGCAAAGCAGCAGCGCTGCGTAGCCGGCATAACTCAAAGCGATTCCCCACGGGTCGCGCTGAATGTTGAGATGCACGCCGGCGCCGTCGGCATCGTAGCTCGACTGGTAAAAACGGTAGAAGCGGTGGCAGAACACCGAGTTCATCGAAGCGCTGCCTTCCGTGACCTCATTGGCGTCGGTCACGGCGAGCGAAGCGACATAGTCCATCGGCGATTGCGTGCCGGGATAGTACAGGATTTCGAAGTTGCGCAATTCGACGTCGAAGGGCAGATCTGCGCGGCTACCGTCGTCGAGCACGAAATGCGACGTTTTGCCGCCGTCGAGGCGCAGATGTATCGAGCCTCTAATGCCGAAAATCCACGTAGTGGCGGCGCCGGCGAGGATTAAGACCAGCGCCGTGTGGAGTAAGAACGTAGCACGGCGGCGGTACACTTTTTTGCGTACCAAGACGACTAATGCGGTGACGGTGAACGCCGCCCAAAGGGCAATCATTGCCGGCGAGGTGTAGACCTCTTGCAGCGCCACCGAGTTGCCGAACAGTCGGTCGACAATCGACCCGGTTATAAGACATAGTAGCAGCCCTACGAATAGGACTGCCACTAAGAGTTTTAGAATCCGTTTTGTCATTTCCTGTACTAATACTAAATAGATTCTATGAACTTAATGATAGCGTCGCGGTCGGATTTCGAAAGAGCGCGGTAGCGTTCCACGGAGAATCGAGCGTCGCTTTGCTTATTACCGTGCCACATGATGGCTTCTTGAGTGGTTCGAGCGCGGCAGTCGTGGAGGCGGTCGCAAGTCGGCGAGCCGGTGCACTTCTGATGGAGACCGCGACCCCAGAGGGGAGTCGTGCGGCACCAACCTCCGCGGATGTCGTTAGCCATGTGGAGTTTGTGTTGTACCATGTCGCTGTAAGGCCAGATTTTCTGGTGCGGATAGCGCGGAAGTTCGTTGCCTTTGAAGAAACGTGCGGGGTCGACGATTACGTCGTCACCGGTCGTCCAGGTCGGGCGGTGGCAGTAGTCGCATCCGATTTCCGAGAAGAGTTGTTTACCGCGAATGACATCTTCGTCGTCGATGTTACGTGCTGCCGGAACGGCAAGACCGCGGTGCCACACCATAAAGTCGGTATATTCGTCGTCGGTCATTTCCGCGGGAAGGTCTTTCGCCAGGAGATATGCTTTGATGCGGTCTTCGATAGCGCCGTTCCACCAGGCAGTGTGCTGCTTGTCGGGGTCGATTTTGGCGATGTAGTCGTCGAATCCGGCTTGGACGTCGGCGTCGCGCGACGAATATTCGGCGTAAGTTCCTGCGGCGTCGAGATAGTGGTAGCGACGGTCGCTGCGTGTCACGTTTGTGATGTTCCAGATGGCGTTAGCTCCGGCAGCGTCTTGGAGCGGACCGCGCGTAAGAGCGTAGGTGTATCGGAGGGCGTATTTCGTGCCGTCGCCTTGCACGGTGTTGGCATATTGCTTCACCCATTCGCCGCCTTTGAAGATTGCGGGGTTGATGCCGTTAGGCAGATAGCCGTCGGCTTCTTCGCGAGCGTATTGTGCTTTGATTTCGTCATCGTCGATGGCGTCGAGCAGTCCGGTACCGTAGATACCGATAGTCGATTCGATGCGCACGTCGTAAGCCTTGGGGATTTGGTAGCCTTGGCGGACAACGTAGATAGCGTCTTCGGGGATAGTCACTTCCGGGTATTGGAGGTCGTAGGTTTCGCCATCGTCGAATCGGTTACCCCATTCGTCGGTGTACGATTTCCAAGCGACTATGATTCTCGATTCGTCGATGGGATTCTTGAACGGCGCCACGGCGTGGGTTTGCGGCATTCCGGCGAGCCAAGGCACGTAGGCATCGTTGTCGGGAGTGTAGACCACGAGGAGGCAGCCGTTGCCGATTTCGTTGGTGTTGAACGAGCCGGCTTCGATGCGTTTGCCGTGACCGTAACCGGGGTGGCAGTGCACGCAGGAATTGCGCACGTAGACCGGACCGAGACCCGAGCGCACGCCGCTTTGGTTGGTCATAAACGGCTTTTCGAAGAGCGCTTCACCGTTTTTGAACGATTGGTATAGCCCTGCGTCTTCGACGGCTTGAGTAGGTTGTTCGTAGGCGTTGAAGGTCGAAAGGAACGTCGTACCGAGTTCGCCGCCGGTGTAGTACCAGTCGGGGAGTTCGGCATCGGGCGTATCGATGTCGGCTGTTGAGGGGTTGTCGTCGTT
>JBJEDP010000119.1:0-7168 GCA_051872175.1 Candidatus Limisoma sp. | reverse complement strand
CTGACAGCTCCGGGATTCTCGTATTCGCCAATCGCTCTTCCGGTGTGCAGGTGGTTATAGTGTATAGGCACTTGACCTTGGTATCGCGGGAACGTAGTGGTGAGTTTTGCCGAAGGATTGACTTTGCCGGTAAGCACGTCGGCAATACCGTCGGCTGCCGAAGTGCCGCCATGCCAAGCCTCTACGATTGCCGGGAATGCGGCATCTTCGTCGGTAAGCACGAGTGGACGTCCGCTCATTACGAGCACAACGATGGGCTTTCCGGTGGCTTTAAGCGCTTTGAGCAGTGCTTTTTGGCTGGGTGGCAAGGCGATGTCGACGCGCGAGTTTACTTCGCCCGACCAACCCGACGGCTCGCCGACGCATGCCACAACGACGTCGGCATCTTGTGCCGAAGCAACTGCCTCGGCTATCATCGCTGCCGATTGCTCGGTGCCGTCGACGTTGTAGTAGTCGCCGTAGCCTTCGGTGTCGAGGCATCCTTGGGCATAAGTCACTGTGCATCCGTCGCCTACGGCACGGCGGAGAGCTTCAGCCACGCTGACCGACTTGCGTCCGTCGGGTAGGGCGCTCCATGTGCCGAAAAGTTGTTCGGGCATTCTGCCAATCGGACCAACCACGGCGATGCGTTTGTGCTTGTCGCTAAGCGGAAGGAGTCCGCCGTCATTTTTGAGCAGCACGATGCTTTCGCCCGCCATTCGGCGTGCCACAGCCACGTGTTCGTCGCAGAGGAAGCATGCTTGGCGCGCAGGGTCGCTTTTTTGCTTGACATAACGATAGGGGTCGTCGAAAAGTCCGAGCCGGTATTTCGCTTCGAGAATGCGGCGTACCGACCGGTCAATCATCTCTATCGTTATCTTTTTGTCGTTTAGCAATTTATACAGATACTTTGTGTAGTGGCTCGATGCCAAGTCCATATCCAGTCCGGCGGAAATCGCCATCTGTGCGGCTCCTTCGGGGTCGGATGCTCGGTGGTACGCAATTTCGGCAATGCTGAATGCGTCCGACACCAAGAAACCTTTGAAGCCCCATTGGCGGCGCAGCACTTCGTCGAGCAGGTAGCTGTTGCCCGTTGCCGGGACACCGTCGACGACGTTGAACGACGACATACCCGTTGCGCATCCGGCTTCTACGGCTGCCTTGTAGGGCGGCAGATAGAAGTTGTGCATGTACCAACGGCTCATGTCGACCGTATTGTAGTCGCGACCGCCTTCAGCCGCTCCGTAGAGGGCATAATGTTTGAAACAAGCCTGAAGGGTGGTGTCGCTGCTGAGGTCGTCGCCTTGATAGCCGTGAACCATTGCACGGGCGATGCAGCTGCCCAGGTACGGGTCTTCGCCGGCACCTTCAGCGATGCGTCCCCAACGCGGGTCGCGAGCAATGTCGACCATTGGCGACCACGTCCAGCAGATGCCGAAGGCGCATGCCTCTTTTGCCGCAATTTGTGCCGTGCGTTCTATCAGAGGTATGTTCCAACTCGTCGACATTGCCAACGGTATGGGGAATGTTGTGCTGAGTCCGTGAATGACGTCGAAACCGAAAAGCATAGGTATATGCAAGCGCGACTTTTCGACGGCTATGCGTTGCAGTTCCATATCGGCTCCGCCGCACGCACTGAGATAGCCTCTTGCAGCGGCTTCTTCAAGCCCGATGCTGCTGTTGACCACAATAGGACAGCCGGCAGCGCCGAGGTTCAACTGACCAATCTTCTCTTCGACGGTCATTTTCGCCATCAGGTCGTCGATGAACTTGTTCATTTTGGCTTCGTCGACTTGTGCGAACGCCGACAGTGCGGTTGCACCGACTGCTGCTACAACCGTCAGGCATCTTTTCAAATGTTTGCTATAATTCGTTGCCATTTTGAAATGCTTATTTCATGTCAATTTCGCTGCGCAAATGAATTGCTGCTGTATTGCTTCCGGCTTCGATGACGTAGCGGCAGGGGTCGAAACGCCAGCCGGCGCGGGTTATGTCGTAGAACGAGAACGCATCGCTGTCGAGCGTAAGCGTTACGCGACGCGATTCGCCGCTTTTCAGCCATACTTTCTCGAACGCTTTAAGTTCGTGTTGCGGCCGTGCTACGGCAGGATTTACCGGGTTTACGTAGATTTGTACTACTTCAGCGCCGTCGCGTTTACCCGTGTTGGTCAACGTCAGCGAGCATTCCACCTTGTTGTCGGCTGTGCGGGTTACTTTCATATCGCTGTAGGCGAACGTGGTGTAGCTCAAGCCGTGACCGAAGGGATACATTACGGCTTCCGGGTTGCGGTCGAAGTAACGATAGCCCACGTTGAGGCTGTCGGTATAGAGCACGTGGTCGAGGTCTTGGTGAGCCTTGGTCGAAGGATAGTCGTTGAGCGTCTTTGCCCAAGTGAACGGCAGACGTCCCGACGGGTTAACTACACCTGTCAGCACGTTAGCGACAGCACGACCTGCTTCCATACCGGGATACCATGCTTCGACGATTGAGTTGGCATGCGGCTCAACGCTGCCGATTTCGAGCGGCGAACCGTTGAGGAGCACGAGGCTCACGTTTTTGTTGCATTGCGAAAGATTTTCGACGAGCGTAGCCTGTGCTTTGGGCAGCTCGAGGCTCTGACGGTCGCGTCCTTCGGTGTCGATACTGTGGTCAATACCGCCCACAACAATTACGGCGTCGGCTTTCTTCGCAGCCTTGCGAATACGTGCCATTTGTTTTGCCGATGCATCGCTGTCGGGCGACTCGATTTCGATACGAATAGCGGCATCGCCTTCGCCACGAGTGTAGATTACGCACAAGTGGAAGGGTGAGCCTTTGCGAATTTCGACGTTGGCAGTCACTACGTCGCCGCGATTCGACGGCGAAATGGCGATTGGTGCGCCTGCCCATTCGTTGTTGTAGGCGAGGAGCGAACCGCCGCCGGTTATGAATTTCAGCGTGTATTTGCCGTCTTCTTTAGCGTGAATCCACGTGTCGAAGCGCGCTTCGCGGAAGTCTTCCACCTTGATTTCCGGCACCGGCGACTTCATTTCCCACATATAGTCGACGTTTTCGACAACTTTAGTGACAACCGGGTCGTTTGAGCCGTGACGATAGTAGCGAGCGTTGACGCCCTGCGTTGTGTCGTTTGCTTTCAATAAATCGTTTGCGATGAGCGAAAATCCGCCGAGTTCGTCCGACGAAATGTAGGTCACTTTGTCGTTGCCTAAAGCTTGACGCAGACCCTCGAGGACGGTTATTTCGTACGGCCCTTGCACCCACGAGCTGCCGCCCATTACCAATAAGCAATGTTTCTTGTCGGCATTCGGTCCGGTGACGAGCACGTTTTTGATTTTCTTAGGATTAAGCGGGAGAGAGTTGTTTTCGTTTTTCAAAAGTACGATACTTTCTTCAGCCACGGTTTGCGCAACTTTGCAGTGCTCTTCGGTGGCAATTTTACCCTCCGGCAGCGATTTGCTTTCGCCGTTGAGGAGCCCTAAAGCGTCGTAGACGCGCAGAATTCGGCGCACTTTTTCGTCGACTTCAGCCTCGGCAACGCTGCCATCTTTCACGGCGCGGAGCAGAGCTTGGGCGAATCCACAATGTTCGCCGCCGGGCATCGAAATGTCGAGACCTGCCCAAGCTGCTTTGTGTGTAGAGCGAGTGCCCAACCAGTCGGTCATCACAAAGCCGCGGAAACCCCATTGTTGTTTCAGCACGTCGCTAAGCAAGTAGCGGTCGTCGCTGACGTAGTTGTAGTTTACGCCGTTGGCAGAGGTCATCACGGTCATTACACCGGCATCGACAGCCGCCTTGAATCCCGGCAGATAGATTTCGTGGAGCGTGCGCTCGTCGACCACCGAGAAATAATTATTGCGATTTTCTTCGCGGTTGTTGCACGCATAGTGTTTGATGCAAGCCGCCACGCCTTGACTCTGGATGCCTCGCACCTGAGCTGCAGCAATACGGCTGTTGAGCAGCGGGTCTTCGGTGTAGTATTCAAAGAAACGTCCGCCGAGCGGGTCGCGCAAGATGTTGCAACCGGGTCCGAGCAGCACGCCGCGACCGCAAGCGCGAGTTTCCTCGCCCTGAACGGCGCCGGCACGCTCAACGAGAGCGGGATTCCATGTTGCGCCGAAGGCAATTCCGACGGGGAATGCCGTAGTGCCGACTTTCGCATTCGGACCGCGCGGTCCGTCGCAGCACCCGACTTCCGGAATGGCTAAGCGTTCAAGTCCGGGAAATCCCATCGAGCAGCCGTAGCAGAATCGAACCTTTTCCTCAACGGTCATTTGCTTGATGAGGGCATTGATTCGCTCTTCGTTGGCATCGTTGAGATTGCCTACCGAACGGGCTACGCCGGCGAGCATTGTCAGTCCGATTACTGTTGTGATTATTCGTTTATACATATTTGAGTTGTTCTGTTGTGTTTGTATTGATAAAGAGATTTTGATGTAAATATAGTGATATTCGGTTAAAAAGATGCGGCTCTATGGCTTTTTACTGCCATAAAGCCGCATCAACTTCCACTACCTAATCACTTTTTTTACTTCTTAATAACTTTAGCTACTTGCGAGCCGTTGATGCGGATAAGGTAGATACCGCTTGCTTGTCCTGCAAGGTCGATGCAGATAGAGCTTTCGCCGTTGCCCTTAACTGATTGAACGAGAGCACCTGAGAGGTTGTAAACTTCTACGTTTACAATCGCGTCAGCCTTCACGTTAACAGCGCCGGTAGTAATCGACGGATAAGCAACTGCAGTGTTAGCCTTGCTATTCATTGCTACGCCTGATTCTTCAGTCAACTTGATTGTATTAGCGATAACGTCAACAATCACGTAGTAAGAACCTGCTTGAACGCTCCAAATGTTCGGGTTTGCAGTCATTGCGTTCTCAGTTTCGAGAGCGATAGCTGCGCCGTCTTCTGCCGGACCGAATACGTACGGTTCGATAGTAATCCAATCTTCAGCGTCTGCGCTGAGTTTGTCAGAGATTACGAATTGCGGTTCGTCGGTGTTGAATGTAATCTTTTCAGTGCTTACATAAGTCTTACCGTAGTCGTTAGAGAGGATTTGAACACCTTCGTTTGCTGCAAATTCTTTACCCTCAGTAGTACCGATAACGTAAACAGCAACCGGATCCTTCGGAGTAACAGTAAGTTTGCGTTCTGTCAAGTTCATCGTGAATGTGTAGTCACCGCGACGAAGTTGTGCCATGTTTTCGCCCGAAACTTGGTAGTCACCGAGTTGAACAGGTGTGTTGTGTGCAAGGAAGTCACCGTTGTTGACAGCGCCGAAGCGAGTTGCTGCGATAGCACTCCAGCCGAACGGGTCGCCTGCGAGTTTTGTGCTGAAGAAGATGTTGCTGAACGGAGTGTTGCTTTCGTTTTCAACGAGAACGTCACCGGTGTAGGTTACGCCGTCTTCTGTAGTAAGTTCGATACCTACGTTAGGCCATACGGGGAGATGGTTGATTGTACCGTCTTCGTTGCGAGTCGATACGCCACCCATTACATAAAGTTTGGTGTACGGAGTTTTCGAAACAAAGAGAGTGCGGTTGGTAAGGTTGACAGTCAAGTCATATTTACCCATCGGGAGCCAGAATTTGTTTTCTTTCGAAGCGAGGAAGTCGCCACATTGCATAACCTCATCAAGAGTTACGTTAGTGTCGGGAGCCAAAGCGCCGAAGCGGCTACTTGCAATGTCGTCCCAAAGAGTGAAGTGAGTAGCAAGTTTAGTCGAGAAGCCGAAGCTTACTGTCGGGCTTGTTACGTCGTCTTCGAACAATACTGTACCGCTGTAGTTAACGAAGTCGTGAGTGTAGATTTCGGTACCTTGGTCAGCAGCCCATGCTTGGAACTTCTTGTTGCCTTCAGAGTCGATGTTGCAAGTGTTACCGAGGATGTAGAGGTGTTGAAGTTCACCTTCAGCCGGCATCACTACGATTGAGTTTTTGTTCTTGTCGAGAGTGATAGTGTATTTACCGTTGATTACAGAGAACCAGTCTTCCTTACTGTCGTAGGGAGCACCGAGTTTGTGTTCTTTACCGAAGTAGATAGGATCGAGACCGCCGACAGCGTTACCGAAGCGCAAGTCTTTGATTTGTTCCCACATAGTAGCGTCGCCGCCAAGACCTGTTGTGAATGCGAATGTTGCTTCGCCGCCTTCGTTGTAGAAGTCGCCTGTCAATGTGTAAACGATACCGTCCTCAGTGTCCATTGCAGTACCTTGGTCGGCGTTCCAACCTTGACCGTTCACTTGACCCATAACGTAGATGGGCGGGAATTTGTGAGGATTAACCTTGATAACGCGAGTTTGGATGTTTACGTTGATTTCGTAAGTTCCTGAAGGAATGGTGAATGCGTTTGCAGTACCGTCTGCACTGAGTTCCATTTCTTGTTTCAAGAGTACGGGAGTGTTTGCCTCCAAAGCACCGAATTGGTTAGCTGCGATAGAAGCCCAATCGTCGGCTGTTTCAGCGAGTTTTGTCGAGAAAGTGAACGCTGCAGTTTCAGCATCCTTAGCGTCGAATACAACTTCTTTTGTGAAGTTTACGCCGTCGCTGGTAAGGAGTTCTTCACCAACGTTAGCTGCGTTTGCTTGGTCTTTAAGGTCGCCCATAACGTACACGTGAGTGTATTCGTTTACCGGGGTGATAACAACGGTTTTCGCTTCCATATTAAGCGTAACATTGTACATACCGGTAGCAATCCAGAAGAAGTTTTCTTTCGAATCAAGCAATTCGCCGACTTCGTGAGCTTGTCCCCAAACGATGTTTGTGTTTGGAATTTTTGCACCGAAGCGATAGTCATTGATTTGGTCCCAACGTGTGGGGTCTTCACCAAGTGTTTCTTTCTTGCAGAAACCGAAATGGTGTGTAGGATTGCCACCAACGCTCCAGAAGTTAACTGAGCAAGTGTAAATCACACCGTCGGTAGTTTCCATCTTGATACCAACGTCGGGGCGATAACCAACCTGTAGGTCGGGGTCCATAGTCTCGCCGTCAAGTCCCATTTCACCAAGAAGCCAGATGGTGGGGAATGTCTGTTCACCCTCTTTAGCGGCAGCGCCGTTTTCAGGGTTCGGCTGTGTCGATCCGGCATTGCGGACGACATTGCTCACTGTTGTTTGCGCTAATGCAACCAAGCATATGAGTGCGCAAAGTAATGTACTGATTTTTTTCATACACTAAATGGTTTAGTTAATTAAAT
>JBJEDP010000118.1:0-7192 GCA_051872175.1 Candidatus Limisoma sp. | reverse complement strand
ATTCAAAAAACAGACGCATCCGACCGTCACAGCGAAAAGCCATCCCTGACTATCAAGAGATTACCAAACAACTTCGGCAAAATTCCATCGAAAAATTTCTAAAAAATTTTTTCGGGGTGAAAGTTGGGTTCAGTCGCTTCCGCACAGTAAGAGTAGATCGGAAATGGCTATCGGCAGAAGTGATGAAGAAAGACCGACAGCTTGTCGAAGCCGCCGGCCTGGATATTACGCCAAATAGAGGGATTTTGTAGATTAACTGAATATCCCTATATAATGCTGAACACTCTCCGTCGCTTGTTGCTCTATGACGCGAGGAGGAGTACGAGGAGTTGGGCGGTGATGACGCGTAGGAACATTGTCAACGGGTAAACGGTTGAGTAGGCAACGGCGGGGGCGTCGTTGTTTGCCACTTTGTTGCCGTATGCCAATGCTGGTGGGTCGGTGTAGCTTCCCGACATGATGCCAAGTATCGACAAGTAGTTGAACTTGTATTTGGCGCGCGCCACGATGCTCATTATGATGAGCGGAACGACGGTGATGATGAAACCGTAGATTACCCATCGAAGTCCTTGCGCGTTGAAGACGGTCTGGTAGAAGTTGCCTCCGGCGGAGATTCCTACCGATGCAAGGAAGAGGCAGATGCCTACTTCGCGAAGCATCAGGCTGGCGCTCGACGAGGTGTAGGTTACGAGTTTGAGTTTGTGTCCGAATCGGCTGAGAAGGATTGCCACGACGAGCGGTCCGCCGGCGATACCGAGTTGCATGGTTGCCGACATTCCGGGGATTGCGATTGGGATGCAACCGACGATGATTCCGAGGAAGATGCCGATAAACATTGTGAACATATTCGGCTCGTGGAGGCGTTTCATTGAGTTGCCGAGGCGAGTTGCGAGTCGCTCGATGTGACTTGGGTCGCCGACGACGGTAATGCGGTCGCCCAC
This sequence comes from Candidatus Limisoma sp., assembly GCA_051872175.1. Lineage (GTDB taxonomy): Bacteria > Bacteroidota > Bacteroidia > Bacteroidales > Muribaculaceae > Limisoma. Next base: position 6,251 of record JBJEDP010000118.1, on the reverse strand, counting down.
TTGTATTTCGAGGTTTGCGCTGGCGATAAGGTCGACGCCGGCACGGTTTACGCGAGTTGCGTTGAGGCGGTAGCCGTTATGGAGTCGCAGCGAGCCGAGTGTTCGTCCGTTGTAGTGGCTGTTTGTCACGAGGATTCGGCGCGACACCACTTCGCCTGTCGTTGCGGGTTCTTCGTCCCACTGATGCTCGATGCGGTGTCCCAAGACTGTCAAGAAGACGTGTTCGTCGGCGGCGGAGCATACGATGAGGAGCATGTCGCCTTTCTCGAGCACGGTTTTGGATGTTGGGATAATCACTTCGCCTGTGTTGTGCTTTTTGAGGCGTGAGATTACGAAATGGTGGTCGATGATGTTGTTGAGCTCGAGCACGGTTTTGCCGTTGATTAGGTTGTTCTCGATTTCGAAGGTCACAACGTATGGCTTGAGTTGGCTGTTTTCTTTTTCGTCTTCAATTTCTTTGACTTCTTTGTCGACTTTGATTTTGAAGACCACTTTGAGCAGAATCATGGAAAGGATTATGCCGATAACGCCGAGGGGGTAGGCTGCGGCGTAACCCATCGAGAGTGCGTCGGTTCCGCCTTGTCCGAGCGAATCGAGTGCTTGCTGAGCGGCACCAAGTCCGGGGGTGTTGGTTACGGCGCCGGAGAGGATACCGACAATCTGCGGCACTGTGACGTCGGCGCAGGTGTAGTAGATGATGAGCGCCACGACGACGTTGAGAGCAACGGTGAGTGCGGCGATGAGGTTCATCTGCATTCCGCCTTTTTTGAACGAGGAGAAGAAACTTGGTCCGACCTGTATGCCGATTGAGAATACGAAGAGTATCAGACCGAATTCGCGTACGAACTTGAGCAATTCGGCGTTGCCGATGTCGAAGCCGAAGTGCCCGGCTACGATGCCCACAAAGAGCACGAAGGTCACTCCGAGAGAAATGCCGAAGAATTTGACTTTTCCTAATAGTACGCCTAAAGCAATCACAAGGCTGTAAACGACCACGTCATGGGCTATTGTGGTGTTGTCAGCAAATAGAGAAATCAACCAATCCATAAAAATAATTCTTTGTATTTTGTTTGCTCTGTGCGGTGACAGCGCTATTTTTTGCAAAATTACGAAATTTCGGTTAAATCAGAAAATCAGATTTTCTAATTTATCCAAATTTTTCTCCAATTCGGGGCTGTTTGGGCTCTAATCGCGTAATCTCCGCACTAGGTGATAGCCTTCGCCTACGACGAGGACAACCGAAGTTGCAAGGAAGGTTATTATCCAGTCGGTGAGCGTAATCGGCTCGACGCCAAACATTTCGCCTCCGAAGTTGACAATCAGTAATTGCCCGGCGAGGATAGCTGCCGCTGTGGCGAAGAACACCTTTGATGAGCGAACGTCGGCGAATGCCGAGCTGCGGCTTGCGAATGTTTTTGCGTTGAAGAGGTTCCAGAATTGGAGGAATACGAAGATGTTGAAAAACAGCGTAAGTTCGTAGGTCGACATCAAGCTGTGGCGCAAGTCGCCGGCGAAGAAGCATCGCAGATAGTCGGCTGTGGAGAAGCAGCTGAGCGGGGCGTCGGTGTGCTTGAAATACTGCGCCAAGCCGAATAGCAGAATCGTCATAATGCTGCCGACAATCGATATTGTAATTGCCATGGGGCGCGTTACGATGAATGCCGATTGGCGTCGCGGACGGTTGTTCATCACGTCGGTCGACGGTGGCAGCGATGCCAGCGAGAGTGCGGCAAACGTATCCATAATGAGGTTCACCCAAAGCATTTGCGACACGGTCAGCGGCGACTGTTGTCCGGTGAATGCTCCGATGAGCACGGTAAGGCAAGCCACGAGGTTGACGGTGAGTTGGAAGAGGATGAAGCGCTGGATGTTGCGATAGAGCGAACGTCCCCACATGACGGCGCGGGTTATGCTGTCGAACGAGTTGTCGAGAATTGTAATGTCGCCGGCTTCTTTCGCCACGGCGGTGCCGTCGCCCATAGCGAGTCCGACGTGAGCGGCTTGGAGGGCGGGAGCATCGTTGGTTCCGTCGCCGGTAGCTGCCACGACGTGTCCGCCTTGTTGGAGAAGTCGCACGAGGCGCGATTTGTCGGTAGGTCGTGCGCGATACATTATTTTAATGCCGTCGACGATTTTTGCGGCTTCGTCGTCGGTCATTTCGGCGAATTGTGTGCCCGAAACGGCGTTTGCGTCGCTGTCGACGTTGTCGTCCCAAAGTCCGCAGCGGCGAGCCACTTGTCGAGCTGTGCCGAAGGTGTCGCCGGTGACGATTTTGATGCCGATTCCGGCGTGTTGGCTCAACGCGACAGCCGATTTGACGTCGTGGCGCACGGGGTCGCTGATGGCAAAGATGCCTATCAGCGAGAGCGGCGTCGGCTTCAGTCTGTCGGATGCGATAAGCGGGTCGGTGCTGTCGACCTCGGCGTATGCCAGGGCGATGGTACGCATGGCTTGGTTTTGATATTCGGCGAGTTGGGCTTCGTAACGGGCGCGGCTGTCGTCGTCGAGGTTTTGTCGGCACATCTCGAGGACAATCTCCGGTGCACCTTTGACGTATAAGACGCGTCGACCGCTGACGGCTTTGCTTTCGACAACGGTTGCCATGTATTTGCGTAGGGTGGAGAAGGGGAGTTGCTCGACGATGTGACAATCGCGACGGAATGACAAATAGTCGAATCCGCGACCGATAATGTATTTGAGCAATGCGCCTTCAGTGGGATTGCCGAGCACCTCCGACGTTTTTCCGTCGATAAATGCCGTTGAGTTGACGCTAATAGCTTCGGCGAGCAACGTGTCGCTGCAACTGTCGTCGATTTGGCTGTGCGCCACCTTCATTACGTTTTCGGTGAGTGTTCCGGTTTTGTCGGTACAAATCACGGTGACGGCGCCCATAGTTTCGCATGCATGGAGTTTTCGCACCAGGTTGTTAGTCTTGAGCATGCGGCGCATACTGAGTGCAAGGCTGAGGGTTATGCTCATGGGCAGACCTTCGGGCACGGAAACAACGATAAGCGTAACCGCCAGCATCAGCGATGTCAGCGAATAGTTGGTAAACGACAGCCAATCGAATTCGGCGTATTCGTACATTGCCATACGCCCGACGAGGACGAGTATGCCGATGATGTAGCTGACGTAGGAAATGAGTTTGCCGAGCCTTTCGAGTTGTCGAGTTAGCGGCGTAGGCTCGGTCGATGCGATTTGCGCGGCTTGATAGACTTTGCCGTATTCGGTAGCGTCGCCGACGGCGTCGACTTGCATAATGCCTGTGCCATCGATGACGGTTGAACTGCGAAGTACGCGGTTGACGGGGTAGGTCTCCTCGCCGACTGTGTCGCTTTGCGGTAGATGTGTCTTTTCGGTGGAGTTTTCGCCGGTTAGGCTGCTTTCGTTGACGAGCAGCGACGTAGAGTCGATGAGCACGCCGTCGGCTGGCACTTCGTCGCCGGTGCGCAGAAAGACGATGTCGCCCACAACGATGTCTTTCTTGGCAACGTGGGTTACCGTCCCGCCGCGAAGCACCGCTACTTGTGTGTCGTCGTTGACTTGGTTGAGTACGTTAAACTTCTTGTTGGCATTCACTTCGAGGATAAATCCGATGAGAGTGGCAAGAATTACGGCGATGAATATTCCCAGAGGTTCCAAAAACGGGGTAATGCCCGGCGTCTGCGTTACGCATTCGTAGCAGGCAATGCCGATGGCGAGAACCATTGCCACGAGTAGCACTTTGATTAGCGGGTCGTTGAAGCACGCCAGAAATTTGCGCCATAGGGGCGTCGTTGGTGGCGGCGTGAGCGTGTTGCTGCCGTGTCGGCGACGGCTTTCGAGTATTTCGTTGTCGTTCAGACCGTGTAAATTCATAATGTTTTAGTTGTTGTTAAAAATTAGGCGTTCGCCTACCGGCGACGGATTGACCGTACCTTGGTCGTAGACCGGCACGCCGTTGACGTATGTGCGGTGGATGGTGTTGCGGAACGTGTAGCCCTCGAATGGCGACCAACCGCATTTGCTTAAGATGTTTTCCGGGCGGACGGTGTAGGGCACGCCGCGGTCGATAACGACTAAGTCGGCGTAATAGCCTTTGCGGATGTATCCGCGCCGGTCGATGTGGAAAAGTTCGGCGGGACGATGGCACATTGCGTCGACGACGGTCTCGAGGGTAAACACTTTTTGGTCGACGAGTTCGAGCATCGTCTGCAGCGAATGTTGAATGAGCGGACCTCCGGAGGCTGCTGTCAGGCAGTTGCCTTGCTTTTCGGAGAGCAGATGCGGCGCGTGGTCGGTGGCAACAATGTCGACGAGACCCTCAGCAACGGCTTCGCGAAGCGCGAGGCGGTCTTCCCGGGTTTTTACTGCCGGATTCCATTTTATTAGATTGCCCAAACGAGCGTAGTCGTCGTCGGAGAACCATAGATGATGCACGCACACTTCAGCCGTGATGCGTTTTTGCGATAGCGGACAGGCGTCGAGCAGTTCAAGCTCTTTCGCCGTCGATAGGTGCAGAATGTGCAGCCGTGTGCCGTAGCGGCGAGCCATCTCGACGGCTCGCAGTGTCGACTTGTAGCACGCTTCGTTGCTGCGGATTAGCGGATGGTAAGTCACCGGGAGGTTGTCGCCGTAGCGGCTGACGTAGAATTCGCGGTTTCGGCGTATCAGTGCTTCGTCTTCCGAGTGGATGGCAATCAGCGCCGGCACTTCGGTGAAGATTTTCTTGAGCGTCTCTTTGTTGTCGACGAGCATATTGCCTGTCGATGAGCCGAGAAAGAGTTTTACGCCCGGCGTGCGAGTGTAGTCGACGGCTTTGAGCGTGTCGATATTGTCGTTGGTAGCGCCGATAAAGAATGCATAGTTTGCCGGCGACACTTCTGCAGCGCGGCTGTATTTTGCTTCGAGGGCTTCAAGGGTGACCGTCGGCGGCTTGGTGTTGGGCATGTCCATAAACGACGTAACGCCGCCGGCTACGGCTGCTCGCGATTCGGTGGCGATTTCCGCTTTGTGGGTCAAGCCCGGCTCGCGGAAGTGCACTTGGTCGTCGATTACGCCGGGAATAACCGTTGCGCCGTCGACGTCGGTAGCCTTGTCGCATGCCGACAACAACTCCTTTGACGGTTCGCCTGCCGACACTTCGCTAATAATGCTCCCTTCGACAACGATATATCCGTGGATGCGGCGTTGCTCGTTGACTATCTCGGCATTATATATCAGCTCTCGACTCATTTATGCTTTCGGATACTTTTTAAACCAGCTTGATACTTTCAGTTGAATAACTCCGAAAAGCGCTTCTCCGAAAATTCCCGAACTCATCTTGCTCGTTCCTTTTTCGCGGTTGACAAATACTATAGGCACTTCGACAATCTTGAATCCGCACTTGCGAGCGGTGAATTTCATCTCGATTTGGAAAGCGTATCCCTTAAACTTGATGCTGTCGAGGTCGATGGTTTCGAGCACTTTCCGGCGATAGCAAACGAATCCGGCCGTGGTGTCTTTGATTTTCAGACCCGTAATCATACGAACGTAAGCCGAAGCATAGTAGGACATCAAGACGCGTCCCATAGGCCAATTCACCACGTTAACGCCCGAGATGTAGCGCGACCCGATTGCCATATCTGCGCCGTCGAGGCATGCCCGGCGCAGCTCGAGCAACTTGCGCGGCGGATGCGAGAAGTCGGCATCCATTTCGATGATAAAGTCGTAGCCGGCGGCGATGCTCCATTTGAAGCCCATAATGTATGCCGTGCCCAAGCCCAACTTGCCGCTTCGCTCCAACAGGTGAAGGCGTCCCGTGTGCTCTTTCTGCATCTCTTTTACAATCGCTGCTGTGCCGTCGGGCGAATTGTCGTCGATTATCAACACGTCGAATCGTGTCGGCAACTCGAATACCGCCTCGATGATATTCCGAATGTTTTCTTTCTCATTGTACGTCGGAATTATCACAACACTGTCCGATTTTACATCTTCTGCCATACTACATATTTTATTTGTTACACATTTTCCTATCTTTATGCAAAAATAGTGCAATGCAAGCGAAACCGCAAATTTTTTTTACTCTATAAACGCCCAAAAGAGTAAGAAAGTTTATCGGTTATCGGTTGAGCCTGAAGAAATCTCGCCACTCTTACCTCTTACCTCTTACCTCTCCACCTAACACTCGTAATCGACGCAGGCGCGTTGGTCTTTGTGACCAGCAAGAAGGGCTGCCGCTGCTACGTGAGCAGGATGGTTGGCGTAGGTAGCCACGTCGGCAAGCGTGTCGA
>JBJEDP010000117.1:0-1634 GCA_051872175.1 Candidatus Limisoma sp. | reverse complement strand
GTAATCAACAATATTTTTTAACCCTTTCCGAGTCAACTAATTTCAGGACGATACACCTCTTCACTCTTACCCCTTCACTTTTATTGCGCATACACAACAAAATCAACATTTTTGCAATTTTATTGCGTATACACAACAAAATTACTATATTTGCTCACAAATTCTTTGTATTATGAAGATTATCACTCGTAGCTACTATGCCCGCAAGGTCGATGAATGGTTGGGACGCAATCAGATTATAGTGATTGTCGGTCAACGTCGCGTCGGCAAAAGCTATGTGATGAAAGATTTCATCGCTCGCCACAGCAAAGAAGCTGACACCAACATTATCTACATCGACAAAGAAAAGCGTGAGTTTAAGCACATCTTGAATTGCGATGATTTGGATGCATATATCGACGCACGCATTTCCGCCGACAAGCACAACTACATTCTGATTGACGAAGTGCAAGAAATCGCCGGATGGGAGAAGTCGGTACGTAGCTTTCGCTCGGAAGACAACACGGATGTAATCGTCACCGGCAGCAACTCGAAGATGTTGTCGGGCGAGTTAAGCACCCTGCTGAGTGGCAGATGCGAGGAGATACTAATCCAGCCGCTCAGTTATAATGAATTTCTGGAATTTCATCAACTTGCGGATAGCGACGACAGCCTGTGGAAATATATGAACTACGGAGGTCTGCCGGGGCTTATCAACATATCTTTAGACCGAGAAGATATGGTGGAAGAATATATGTCGGGACTCTACAACACGATTATGCTGAAGGACGTTATTGAGCGACATAATATCCGGAATATACCCTTTCTACACAATTTGCTCAAATATCTTGCCGACACGACAGGGAAACTCAACTCGGCAACAAATATTGCTAAGTATATGAAGCAAAAGGACATGGACATCTCCACCAATATCGTGTTGAATTACAGTTCTTTCTTTCGCGAATCATATCTAACGTCGACGGTTGGACGTTACGATATCCACGGCAAAAAACTACTGGACACTGCCGGCAAGACCTACTTCGGTGATGTCGGGTTGCGCAACTATATCGCCGGAGGAGAAAGAGATAAAGATATAGAAAAGATACTCGAAAACATTGTATATCAGCATTTGATACATCTGGGCTACAAGGTATATGTCGGGCAGTTACGAGCAGGCGAAATAGACTTTGTATGTACCCGCAGCGGTGAACGAATCTACGTTCAAGTGGCATGGATTATCGCCGACGAAGCGACAAGAAAGAGAGAATTCGGCGCATTAGAAAAAATCGATGATGCATATCCAAAATATGTAATCTCAGCCACGCCTCTCATCCACAACAGCGACTACGAAGGCATCAAGCATATACACATCCGACGCTTCCTTACCACCGGACTATAAAAGTCGATTATGCAACTGAAAACACAGCGAGGACGCACCGATTTCGATGCGTCCTCGCTTTTCGTTATATGGTGCGAGGTGATGCTGCCGAGGCAGCTCTTACCTCTTACCTCTTACCCCTTACCTCTTACCTCTTACCTAAGTATCTTACTAACAGCGGCATTGCCTTCGCGGTCGAGGGCGCGGACGATGTAGACGCCACGGGTGAGCAACGATACGTTGAGCGTGTTTTCGCCGCGTACGTCGGCTACCATTG
>JBJEDP010000116.1:0-7212 GCA_051872175.1 Candidatus Limisoma sp. | reverse complement strand
ACACCAAGCAAACACGCTTGAAAATCATCGACAGCTCCAACACCGACCTGTCCGTCGAAGGCGAAATCACCGGCTATACGCTCACCCCGCAAGCCGTCGGCGAAGATGCTTACGCTACCAAAACACGCCTGACAATCACTGTACGCGTGAAATATACCGACAACAAAGTGCCGGCAAACTCCGTCGACCAATCGTTCTCCGCATTCCGCGACTTCGACTCGTCGGTTATGCTCACATCCGTGCAAGACCAACTCTGTCAGGAGATTACCGAAGAACTCGTTATGCTAATTTTCAACGCCACCGCCGGAAACTGGTAAAACGATATGAGTCAACCGATTAGTCAACGCGCAAGCAATTTCGAAGCGGCAACCGCAGGCAGTTGTCCACTCGACGTAGAGGCAACGGCAAAAATCGTTGCCGACTACCCCTACTTCGTGCCCGCCATCCTTGAGCTGCTCAAGACTGCCGATACCGACGACGAGCGCCGTCGGCTCACCACGATGGCTGCCATATCGATTGCCGACCGACAAGCCCTCTACGACCTGCTCGGCGCCGACGCTGCACGTCTCAGCAACTTTTACCCCGAAGAAACAAAAGAGAATCAGTCGACCATCGACACCATTTCGCACTTCCTCGACACGTTTGGCAACGACGACGATGCAGAAACTCACGCCCTCGAGCAACTAATCTTCAACCCCGTGCCCGACTACGCTCAGATTCTTGCAAAAGAAGAAGAGCAAAGCACACCCGACGACGACGAACTCGAAGGCGACAACCTCAGCGAGCAAGACCTGCTCATCAATAAATTCATCGCCAAGAGCAAACGACAAGCCGGACGATTCCCCACCGAAAACGAGCAACCGGAACCGGAAGCCGCAACAGACGAAGCCCCGGTGCCAAAGGCTCCCCAAGCCGATGCCGACTCGTCGCTTCTCTCCGAAAGCCTCGCAAAAATATACATCAAAAAGCATCGTTATGACAAGGCTTTGGAAATTATTCTGTCTTTAAGTTTGAATTTTCCGGAAAAAAGTATTTACTTTGCAGACCAAATACGTTTTCTTCGAAAACTTATCGTTTTAGAAAAATATAAACAAAAAAACAATTAATATGTTCACAGCATTAGTTATCTTGATTGTCATAGCATCAGTATTGATGATTGGCATCGTACTGATTCAGAAGTCTAAAGGTGGAGGCTTGGCGTCCAACTTTGCAAGTTATAACCAAATCGGCGGCGTACGCAAGACCACAAGCTTCGTAGAAAAAGCGACATGGACACTCGCCGTTGTTATCGTTGTGTTGAGCATCCTTTCTTCGTTCGTTGCTCCGTCGATTGTGTCAGGCACACACGTACAAGCAACTGCGAAAGAACAACAAGCAGCGCCTTACCAAACTGAGGCTCCCGCCGCTCCGGCAGCGCAAACTCCTGCTCCTCAAGCTCCCGCTGCAAAGTAAGGAACCAAAGACTTACCGACAACTTTACAAAGGCTGCATCCCTCCCCGCGAGACTTGCAGCCTTTTTTGCAGCATCCCCACATTAACATTTGTTATGAAACAAATACACAAAATTATACGTTCAAACTACACGGGATACAAAATTATTCGTAAATTTGTCAAGACAAACCTTAACTTATTATGAAGCGAACATTACTCACTATGGCGCTTGCAGCGGTAAGCATCGCGGCAACTGCCGAAACATTTGTAATCGACGGCACCGATTACGAGTATAACGTGTTAGCAAAACGGTCGATAGGTCCCGGCGTGGAATACACTCGCCTGCGAATCCCCGACTTTCCACTCAACGTCAACTATATGGTTGTCGACCTGACTAATCCCTACAACAGCATCGAAACTCAACAAGGCTCCGAAAAAACCGGCAGCACCGAACTGCTCGCTACGGCATACACCCGCATGCAAAGCGAAGGCAAGAAGCCTCTCGGTGCACAAAACGGCAACTTCTGGGTAGTTTCCGGGCAAGGAATCTACTCACAATTCGCGTTAGGCACGACCTTTAACGCCTGCCTGAAAAACGGAAAAATCGTCACCGAAACCAACTGTCACGCCGACCAATGGGACGGCGGTCCGGCTCGCACCGGCGTAGTTGGCATCGACGCCGACAAAACGCTCCACATCGAATCGATGAAATGGCGCGGCTACGCAAAATCGCCGATTTGGGGCGACGCCGAGCACGAATTCTACCTCGCCAACAAGTTCTGCCGCAGCACCGGCGAAATGGTGCTCTACAACTCATACTACGGCAACACCAAGAAATTTCAGACCATCGAGGAAAACAACGGCACTTGGGCTACAGTCGACAACAAGTCGTGCGAAGTGTATATCAACCTCGACGCGGGTCAACAATGGGCTACCGCAGCCGACATCGTCGGAACGGTGATGCAAGTACGCACCGATTGCGAAGCCGGCACACTCGGCGACTACGACGCCTGCCTGGTAGGCTCAGGCGACTACAAAACCGCACTCGAGCAACTCAAACCGGGCGACAAAATCACGCTCAACTATGCATGGCAGTCGGTAGCAACCGGCAACGACATTCCCCTTCTGCAAGCCATCGGCGGCAATGCCATGGTGATGATCGACGGCGAACTCACCGGACGTAACGAAGACGAATCCTACAACTCGCAAGTCTACTCGCGCTCGGCATACGGAATGAGCCAAGACGGCAAAACGCTCTACATGTTTGTCATCGACAAATCGCTCGACCCCGTCTACGGAACCTCTGCCGGTTGCAACACAAGCGTAATGTGCCAAATCATGAAGCAAATCGGCGCTTGGACAGTGTGCAACGTCGATGCCGGCGGCTCGGCACAACTTATGGTCGAAGGTCAAGTTGTCAACAAGACCACCGAAAGCTCGCCGCGTGCGGTTGCCAACGGTTGGATGGTCTTCTCGACGGCACCCGACGACGACCAATCGAAAGTCATCACCCGCATTGAATTCCTCGACCCCGAACTCAACCTGCCCGTCTACACATCTTATCGTCCGACAATTTTGGGCTATAACTGCTACGGCGAACTCGTCGACAGCGACGTTCAAGGCTTCACGCTCCAATGCGACCCGGCATTTGGCGAAACCCTCGGCGACACTTTCAACGTATCGGGCAACATCGGCTCAACAACGCTCACTGCAACCCTTGGCGAAGTCAGCGTAACAAAGAATGCCGACATCGTCAACGCACAAGTCGAACTGCGCCTCAAAAACATACTCATCGACAACCGCGAATATCCTATCGAAGTCAACGCCACAACGCTTTTGGGCTCTTATCCGTGCGACCCGTCACGTCTCCAATGGACCGTTGCCGACGAAAGTGTTGCAACAATCACCAACGGCATTCTCCGCGGCGTGGCTAACGGCACTACAACCATCACAGGCACCATCAGCGAATTTACCACAACAGCAAACGTGACCGTCGAAATCCCCGAATCGACCACATTGCCAATCTTCACCGACTTCAGCGAAGCAACCGTATCGCAAACAGGCGGAACAGGTGCAACCGTAACAAAAGACGGCGACGGATTCAAGTTTAACTACACCGGCAACGGGTCAAGCCGCGGCGCATACCTGCAAGTGGCTAACAGCGCATATGCCTACAGTCTGCCCTACGCTTTGCGACTCACCATCAACCCGGGCAAAGCAATCATCAAAGGCATAACCTTCTCGGGAACAAACGCTCTGGGCGTCAGCGTTCCGGTATTCACCGTCAACCTCCCCGAAGGAATGACTCAACTGCCCGCCGACATCGACACGACAATCGATGTGCCCATCGACGAATGGTCGAATCCCGACGACATCGGCGTCTACCCCCTTCAGTTAAACACCCTGCGATTCAATATGGGCGCATCGACCAAAAACGAAGAGTTTGAAATCAACGTGCGCGAATTCGCCGGCGTCTACAACAAAGACGCAGCCGTCAGCACCACACGCATCAGCTCGTCGGCGCTCAAAGCATACCCCAACCCGACCGACGGCATTGTCACTCTTACTGCTCCCGGCATCGACCGCGCTACCGTGACCGTCTACAGCAGCACCGGTGCTAACGTGCTCAGCCGCAACGCCGAATTCATCGGCGGCAGCCACACCCTCAACCTCAGCAACCTCGCCCCGGGCATCTACTTCGTTCGAATCGTTGCGGAAGGCAAGGCTCAGTCGTGCAGAATCATCGTAAAATAACGAAAACAAAACAATAAAAAACAAACCTAAATCATGAAACTAAAACTAACAACTCTGGCACTCGCAATCGCCACGTTCGCCTCAGCACAGCAGGTGAGCGTGGTGAGCCACGAGCAATTGCTCCGCGGTGTCGAAAGCCAATGCTACTCGCCCGTAATCAGTAGCGACGGCACAAAAGTACTCTTCACCGGAGAACGCTATAACGGGCTGAAGCTCTACAACATCACCGACAACGTAACCACACGCATTGCCGACGATGCCATGGCAGGCTTCATGCCTTCGTTCTCGCCCAACGCCGACAAGGTCTACTACCTGTCGCAAACCACTAAAGACATGCTCACCTACCGAAGCGTGAAATGCTTCGACGTAGCTTTGGCGAAATCGACCGACATCACCGCGCCCGAACGCGGCATGCGCAGCCCTGTTGCCACAAGCGCCGGCGCTATCACTGTCAGCGACAACGGACGCCGACTCCGCGGCAAATCCGTAGGCACAACAGCCTACACAGACGGCAACCAAATCGTGATTGCAACGCCGACAGGCGAACGCACTCTCCGTCCCGTCGACACCAAATACTCCTACCTATGGACAAGCCTTTCGCCCGACGGCTCGAAGATTCTCTTCTACGCAGGCGGCGTAGGCGCATTCGTTTGCGACCTCCAAGGCAACATCATCGGCAGCTACGGTCGCGGCTCGTCGCCGACGTGGTGCGGCAACAATCACATCGTTGTCTGCCGCGAAACCTCCGACGGACACCAGTACGAATCGGCATGCCTCGAAATCGTAAGCCTCGACGGCAGCTACAGCCAACGCCTGACAGCTCCCGAATCGATGTCGTTCGCTCCAAGCGCTTCCGCCGACGGCTCGCGACTCGTCTACAACACCATCGACGGCAGATTGTTCCTCATGCAGTTAAACTTCAAATAATCGTGGCTCTATGAAAAAGTTAGCAATGACAATATTAGCCGTAGCAGCAACCGTTGCAGCCTCGGCAACCGACCTCAAAGACCTCAAAATCTACATCAACCCGGGTCACGGCGGCCACGACAGCGACGACCGCAATGTTGTCGTTCCCCCCTTCTCTTCGGGCGACCCCGAAGGCTACTGGGAATCGAACAGCAACCTCTCGAAAGGCTTGCAAATGCGTGATATGCTCGAAAGTTTCGGCGCAGGCACTAAAATGTCGCGCGTGACAAACACCACCGACGACGACCGCGGCCTTACCGAAATCGACACCGAAGCCAACGGCTATGCTCCCGACTTCTTCTTCTCGATTCACAGTAACGCTACCGGCACCGCAAACCGCATCAACCAACCGCTGATGCTCTACCGCGGTTTCAACGACGACCCGGTTTGGCCGCAAGCTAAAACCATGTCGGAAATCCTCAACTACCAGTTGCTCGAAAACCGCGTAACCTCTTGGTCGAGCGAAAAGATCTGGCTCGCCGGCGACTACGACTTCTACAACTGGGGCGTTGGCGTCGGTCTCGGCGTACTCCGTACACTGGCAATCCCCGGAATGCTCTCCGAAGGATCTTACCACGACTACATCCCCGAAACCTACCGCCTGCTCAACGACGACTACTGCTGGCTCGAAGCATACCACTTCGTAAAGGCGGTTATGCAATACTTCAGCACGTCGGAATCGTTCTCGACAGGAACAGTTGCCGGCAGAGTGCTCGACGACCGCATGATTCGCACCGAAGCTATCTACAACAACATCTTCTACGGCAAAGACCAGGCAAAACCCGTCTGCGGCGCTACCGTTGACCTGCTCGACGCTTCGGGCAACGTAGTCGAATCGAAAACAACCGACGAATACTTCAACGGCGTGTTTATCTTCAAGGCTGTCGCTCCCGGCAACTACACCTTGCGCGTAAGCCATAGCGACTACCGTCCGTTCCAAACCGACGTAACCGTTGCAGCCAACACCGTTACCTACTTCAATCCCGAAGTAAGCCGCATCCGCAACACCGCTCCGCAAGTCGAAGAATATTCTCCCGTCTATGCCGAAGGCGACGCACCCGTAGCTTGCAACACACCGATTTGCATCAAGTTCAACTGGGATATGGACGTCACTTCGACCGAAAAAGCATTCTCTATCACTCCGGCTATCGAAGGAACTCTGTCGTGGGAAGACTCGCAATACGTCCTCGTATTTACGCCGAAAAAAGTGTACGACACCAACACCGTCTACACCGTTAAAATCGACAAATCGGCTATGCACCCCGAAGGTATGTCAATGGTCGACGACTTCTCGTTCTCGTTCACCACATCCGACTACAATGAGTTTTTAATCCTCGAAGGTTACCCTTCGAACGGTTCGCGCGTTCACTACGCTTCTCCGTACCTTGAATTCCGCTTTGACAAACATCCCAACACGTCATTTATCCAAGACGAAATTACAATCACCGACGAAGCCGGCAATCCTCTGTCTTACAGCGCTCGTACAAAGAAAACAAGTACGCTGAACGACGAATTCGGCTACTTCCAAATGAAATTGTCAAACAACCTCGAGCCGGGCAAGACCTACAGAGTAAACGTAGCCGACAACGTGCGCGACTACTACGACATTCCTATCGCCAACGGTCTTAGCTACTCATTCACGGCAGTCGACGCATCGACCGAAGGCGCTCCGTTTACACTCGTTGAATCGCTCGACGCAACGTCGTTGCTCGAAAAAGACGCTGAGGCAACCCGCAATGCAACGACGACAGCCGTTGCTCGCAACACGACAACGAAACTCGAAGGCACATCGTCTTACAAACTCGACTACACCTTCTCGGGCGCTACCGACGGCAACGCCGCATTCCGCTTCACAACAGCTCCGGCAACAACCTACTCGACCGCAAAATCAATCAACTTGAAAGTCTACGGCGATATGAGCGCAAACGCACTCCGCGCACGCTTCACTAACGGCGCCGACACTCGATTGGTTGACATCTGCGCACTCAACTTCATCGGCTGGCGCGACATCGCAGTGCCTCTCACCAATGGCTTGGGCGAAGGCGAATATACCCTAGATCG
>JBJEDP010000115.1:0-7238 GCA_051872175.1 Candidatus Limisoma sp. | reverse complement strand
GAATTTAGATATGTCGAACCAACCTGTAACTTTGTATTTTATTCTCTTTGACTCTGCTAACAGAATGTGCTTTGTTTTTCCCTCTTCGTCGTCTTCATAGCCGTTATGCGATTCCCAATCATTCTTGAGATACACATAATCATCTTCGGTAAATGCAGTAACATTAAATGTAACTCGGTCATAACATTTTCCATCAGGTCCGTCAACAAATGATTGCGTATCCATCTCAAAACGGAATCCTGCAAGCTGAGTGCCTTTGGGTCGGAAGATGATAGCTTCTTCGTATGAGCGGTATTCGAGAAATTTGTACTCGAAAGATACACCATCCCAACTGTTCTCCAATTCAATAACCACGGCATCTTCTTGCGAATAGCCCCAACCGCCGCTAATTGGCCATTGATGTTTCGGGAAGTCCTCCGATAGAATCTGTTTAGGTGTTTCTCTTGTTAGCAATTTCTTGATTCCCGGTGTACCTGCATATACACGCTTTGAGTCGGATTTCTCGCCGACGGGCATTGGGGCACCTGCTTGCCGGGTTGTGCTGTCTTGTTTCATTTCCGAACCGAAAGGTTTGTCGATGCTATTATTTGTCATACTCATTTTTCTCTTATTGTGAATATTGGTGTGTCCTTAACTCCGTTTTCCGCAGCTTTGCGTTCTATATGCTTCTTTCTCTTCTATCATGGTTGCTTACTGTTGAAATATAATGTAAATTTATTCAAGAAAATGTGAGATGCCAAAGGAAATGAAGAAACAAGCCTTGCAACTCGGAATTTTTTTACTCCCAGAGAATCATCGATTCATCAAGCGTGATTCGCTTAGCTTCGCCGCGTTTGCCTGTAACGTAGTAGTTCTTTGCCAAACGGTCGTCAAAGTTTGATACAAAGGCTTCTCTAATCCGTGCGCATTTCTCGTTAATACTGTTGCTGCATGGGTCGGTTATGTCTCTGATGCTTTGTTCTTGTTTGCTTCTTCCGCCATTGGGATTCATCTTCAGATAAATCTGTAGCAGTTCTGAGTAGTAGTCGGTAAGTTCCTTAAATCGAATGCCTTCCGGATGGCGGAGGAAGAGGATGAATACCGCTTTGGGGAGAACGGACAGTTTGATTTCAAGGTTGTCGTAGTCTACCAGGAAGATGCGGAAGTCTTTGGTGATGCGCAGTCGGCTAAGATGCTCTCCTTCGTCTATCAAATCGTGAAGAAACATCGTGTTTACACCTCTGTTGCGCAGTGCCTCTATCCTTTGTTTGATTTCATCTATCAGCAACTGCGATTGAATGTCAAAGTTGCTGTCAGCATTTTCTTCCGTATCTACGCTAAAAAGGACGGAATTCTTTCTTAAGCTATATCGTATGCCGGGCGATGGCTTCGGCTCGCCGTCGGCAGCCTCGAGAAGCTCTTGATATTTTTTTCTTTGGCGTTTTGAGATGGATTTTATCTCCTTGACAAGGTTCGTGAATGTTGATTTGGTGCCGATATACCACTTCGTTTCTATCGGTATTGCTTGAAGAACCGTATTGCCATTCGCGTCAACAACGGGGACGTCGAGCGCAAATACAAGGCTTGGAGCAATGTCTTGTTTATGTGCAAGATAATCAGGCAAATACGGGATGCTCTTTATCTGTTTGTCAAGTTCTTCAGACGTCAAATAGGGTGCATTGTAGGCAATCGCTTCTTCTGCTAATAAAGGCAAGAAACAGAATTCAAGACCGTGGCTGCGGAATGTGGTCTTCAGCCATTCATAGTTGTTGCGAATGAATCGGTTAAGCTTATCGTCGTAAGATTGCTCAACGTATATTGCTTGTCCATTAACCGGAGCAAATGGTAATTCCTTGAATAATAGCTCTCTTGCCATGCGGTTTTTCTTGTTAAGTTCGGTTCTGTAGCGCAAAGATACGCCGCGTTACCCAAATTACCAACTCATTAAGGATTAATTTGCTGATAGTCAGTGCGTGAAATTTTGCCGCCAAAAACAGTGACGAAAACAGAAATAGTGCATTATTCTATTTTTTATACATTTTTTCATGCTTCGAGGTCAAATAAAATTCCGTAAACACCCGCTATAATAAAAAAAAGTAGTAAATTTGCCAGGTAAACTGCGCCGTAGTGTGACGGCGCAAAAAAGTGAAACTAACATTAATTTATAATATTATGAATATTTCTCACATTGAGCATCTTGGAATCGCAGTCAAGAGCCTTGACGAAGCAATTCCTTATTACGAACAAGTACTTGGTTTCAAATGCTACGCTATCGAAGAAGTAGCCGATCAAAAAGTAAAAACCGCATTCTTCAAGGTTGGCCAAACAAAGATTGAACTACTTGAGCCGACAAGCGAAGACAGCGCAGTTGCCAAATTCATCGAAAAGCGCGGCGAAGGCATCCACCACATCGCATTTGCTACCGACGGCGTTGCTGCAGCGCTTGCCGAAGTTGAAGCCAAAGGCGTTCGCCTCATCGACAAAGCTCCTCGCAAAGGTGCTGAAGGTCTTAACATCGCATTCCTTCACCCGAAATCGACTCTCGGCGTGTTGACAGAACTCTGCGAAAAACCCGAATAATTCAATCCATTAGATTTTTAAATTAATTCAAAATAACAATATGAGCAGTCAACTTGAGAAAGTTCAGCGTCTAATCGCATTACGCGAGCAGGCTCGTCTCGGCGGTGGCGAAAAGGCTATCGAAAAGCAGCACGCCAGAGGCAAATACACAGCGCGCGAGCGAATAGCACAACTCCTCGACGAGGGTAGTTTCGAAGAATTCGATATGTTTGTTCAGCACCGTTGTACTAACTTCGGTATGGACAAAAAGCATTATCTTGGCGACGGCGTCGTTACCGGTTACGGTACAATCGATGGTCGCCTTGTTTATGTTTTTGCACAAGACTTCACCGTTTCGGCAGGTTCGCTTTCCGAAACTATGGCGCAGAAAATCTGTAAGATTATGGATATGGCAATGAAGATGGGTGCTCCCGTCATCGGTCTTAACGACTCGGGTGGTGCGCGTATCCAAGAGGGTATCAACGCTTTGGGCGGTTATGCCGAAATCTTCGAGCGCAACATCCTCGCTTCGGGCGTCGTTCCCCAAATCTCTGCAATCCTTGGTCCGTGTGCCGGTGGCGCCGTTTATAGCCCCGCTTTGACCGACTTCACCATCATGACAAAGGGCATCTCTTATATGTTCTTGACAGGTCCGAAGGTGGTTAAGACAGTGACCGGCGAAGACGTAACACAAGAGCAACTCGGTGGAGCTACGATGCACTCAACCAAGTCGGGTGTGGCTCACTTCGCTACCGAAGACGGCGAAGAGGCTCTCAAACTCATCCGTCACCTCCTCAGCTTCATCCCGCAAAACAACCTCGAAGAAGCTCCCCTCGTACAATGCACTGACCCGATTGACCGTCTTGAGGACTCCCTCAACGAAATCGTGCCCGAAGCAGCCAACAAGGCTTACGACATGTACGACATCATTGGCGCTATCATCGACAACGGCGAATTCCTTGAAATTCAACAAAACTATGCTAAAAACATCATCATCGGTTTTGCACGTTTCAACGGACAGAGCGTAGGTATCGTTGCCAACCAGCCGAAATATTTGGCAGGTGTGCTCGACTGCAACGCATCGCGCAAGGCAGCTCGTTTCGTACGCTTCTGCGACGCCTTCAACATTCCTATCGTGTCGCTCGTCGACGTGCCGGGATTCCTTCCGGGTACAGGTCAAGAGTACAACGCCGTTATCCTCCACGGAGCAAAACTCCTCTACGCTTACGGCGAAGCTACAGTGCCCAAAGTTACGGTTACAATCCGCAAGAGCTACGGCGGTAGCCACATCGTGATGAGCTGTAAGCAGCTCCGAGGCGACGTCAACTACGCATGGCCTACTGCCGAAATCGCCGTTATGGGAGCCGAAGGCGCTGCCGAAGTGCTCTACGCTCGCGAAGCTAAGGAGCAAGCCGATCCCGCAGCCTTCATCGCCGAAAAAGAGAAAGAATATACCGACTTGTTCTGCAACCCCTACAACGCAGCGAAGTATGGCTATATCGACGACGTTATCGAGCCGCGTAACACTCGTTTCCGCATCATCCGCGCTCTCCAGCAATTGGCTACCAAGAAATTGTCGAACCCGGCTAAAAAACACGGTAATATTCCATTATAATCATTGTAGAATATGAATAAGAAAATAATAGTTCTATTGCTCTGCGCCGTTGTCTCTACGGCGACAGTCTTCGCCCAAGGGCGTAAGGCTGTGCGCATCAACGAGGTGATGGTCCAAAACGATAGTAACTACGTCGACGATTACGGTCAATACCACGCATGGATTGAATTGTTCAACTCTTCGTTTGCTCCTGTCGAAACATCTTGTATGTATCTTACAAACGACAAGAACAATCCGAAGATGTATCCCGTGCCGCGTATGGACGTCAACACCGAAATTCCGCCTCGTCAGCACCTGCTGTTCTGGGCTGACGGTGAGCCCAATAGAGGTACTTTCCATATCAGTTTTACCCTTACTCCGGGCAAAGAAAACTGGATTGGTCTCTACGATGCCGACGGCATTACCCTCATCGACGAAGTTACTATTCCTGCCAACTTGCCGGCTAACCAATCTTATGCTCGCAAAGAAGACGGTATCCGCAACGATGCCGACGATGCTCAAGCGTGGGAAATCCGCGACGGTGGCTTGAAATACATCACACCGAGCAGCAACAACGTGATTATCGATGCTAACGAGAAAATCGAAATGTTTGCCGAGCACGACCGCAACGGTTTCGGTATGACGGTCCTCGCTATGGGCGTTGTTTTCTCTGCATTGTTAATCCTCAGCATTTGCTTCCGTTCGATTGGTAAAGTTAATGAGAAGATTGCCAAACGCAAAAAAGCGGAATCGCACAATGGTCCGGTCGTTGCTTCCGACGTTAAGTCGACCAATGCCGACTCCGGCGAAGAAATCGCCGCTATCGTTATGGCTCTCCACGAACATCTTAACATGCACGACCACGAAGACTTTGTGTTGACTATCAACAAGGTGAAACGTGCTTATTCGCCGTGGAACTCTAAAATCTACTCTTTGCGTCAAACTCCTCATAAATAAACCAATTTATCTACCAATAAAACAATGAAAGAATACAAATATAAAATCAACGGAACAGAGTATAAAGTTTCTGTTGGCGACATCGACAACAACGAAGCACAAGTGCTTGTCAACGGTGTTCCTTACAAAGTTGAGCTCGAAGAGCAAGCCGTAGCGCCGGTTAAGGTTGCCGCACCTAAGGCAGCAGCCGCTCCGCGCACCGAATCGGGCGCTAAAGTCATCTCCAAGCCCGCCGCTGCCGGTGGCGCAGGTGCTGTCAAAGCTCCGCTTCCCGGCACTATCCTCGACATCAAAGTTAAAGTCGGCGACACCGTTTCGCCTTCCGACACTGTCGTTATCCTCGAGGCTATGAAGATGGAAAACAATATTCACGCTGAAAAATCCGGTACTGTTAAGTCTATCGATGTTAATAAAGGCGATTCAGTGCTTGAAGGTGCAACTCTTTTAACAATTGAATAGTAAACAGTTATGGAATTATTTGATTTCTTAAGCCAAAACTTAGCCGATTTCTGGAGCTTTACGGGTTTTGCCAACGTAACTTGGGAACACATCGTTATGCTCGCTGTCGGTCTGTTTTTCATTTGGCTTGCCATCAAACACAATTTCGAGCCGCTGCTCCTCGTTCCGATTGGTTTCGGTATCCTCGTGGGCAACATCCCTTTCAAAATCGATGCCGGTCTCGAAGTTGGTATATACGAAGAAGGTTCTGTCCTCAATATCCTCTACAACGGAGTTAGTGCCGGATGGTATCCGCCGCTCATCTTCCTCGGTATTGGTGCGATGACCGACTTCTCGGCGCTTATTGCCAATCCGAAACTTATGCTCATCGGTGCCGCCGCTCAGTTCGGCATCTTCGGCGCATATATGGTTGCTCTTGCCCTCGGGTTTGCTCCCGACCAAGCCGGTGCTATCGCCATTATCGGTGGTGCCGACGGTCCTACGGCAATCTTCCTCTCGTCGAAACTTGCACCTAACCTCATGGGAGCTATCGCCGTGTCGGCTTACTCCTATATGGCACTCGTGCCTGTTATCCAACCGCCTATCATGAAGTTGCTCACCACCAAGAAAGAGCGCGTCATCAAGATGAAACCGGCTCGCGCCGTGTCGCAAAAAGAGAAGATTATGTTCCCGATTGTCGGACTCCTTCTCACTTGCTTCGTTGTGCCGACTGCACTTCCGCTTCTCGGTATGCTCTTCTTCGGTAATCTCCTTCGTGAGAGTGGCGTGACTACTCGCTTGGCAAAGACCGCAAGCAACGCATTGAACGACATCATCGTTATGCTGCTCGGTCTTACCGTCGGTGCTTCGACCCAGGCTTCCGAATTCTTGACTTTCGACACAATCAAGATTTTCGCACTCGGATTCATGGCGTTTATCATCGCATCGACTTCGGGCGTTCTCTTTGTAAAACTCTTTAACCTCGTATTACCCAAATCCAAGAAGATTAACCCGCTCATCGGTAACGCCGGCGTATCGGCTGTGCCTATGTCAGCGCGTATCTCCAACAACGTCGGTTTGCAATACGACCCATCCAACTACCTGCTTATGCACGCTATGGGTCCGAACGTTGCCGGCGTTATCGGCTCTGCTGTTGCAGCAGGTGCTCTCCTCGGATTCCTCGGTTAACGATTTCTCTAATTATAAAAGTCGGCGGCAGATTCAACCCTGTCGCCGACTTTTTGCATCCAGCGCTGACGTTTATTTCAATAATTCTCTATCGTTGTTGTCGTTTTCTAATACACTCATTTGGTGTATGGCTATTTGGTTCAACTTGAAAAGCCTCTCGCTTTGAGTCATTTCTTGCTCAATGAAAACCGCATTGAGGTTCTCCATATTCGATAGACAGATTAGTTCGTTAATTGAAGCGTAGTCGCGTATATTGCCTTTTAAGTTGGGATTTTCTTCTCGCCATTGCTTAGCCGTAACACCGAACATTGCCACATTCAACACATCTGATTAGCGTAGATGATGTTTGCTTGATTCGAGGTAACCTTTGCAGGTATGAGGTTCTGTTTGATGGCATCTGTATGTATGCGGTAGTTGATTTTCGACAATTCGCGCTTCGCCGACCATCCCAATAGCCGATGTTCTTCTGTTTTAAGTCGCTGAAATTCCTTAACGATATATAACTCAAACTCTACCGAAATCC
>JBJEDP010000114.1:0-7269 GCA_051872175.1 Candidatus Limisoma sp. | reverse complement strand
GTTTACGACACGATAAAAGGCTCATGCTCGATGCTACTGCTTACGCCCGATGGCATCATCGCCGCGCGCGACCGTCTGGGACGAACGCCGGTAGTCATCGGCAAGCGCGAAGGCGCCTACGCGGTGTCGAGCGAGTCGACGGCATTCCCCAACCTGGGCTACACCGTAGAGCGCGACCTCGGACCGGGAGAAATCGTGCGACTTACCGCCGATGGCATCGAGAGGCTCAAGGCGCCCGGCGAGGAGATGCAGATTTGCTCGTTTTTGTGGGTGTACTACGGCTTTCCGACGTCGAGCTACGAGGGCGTGAACGTCGAAGCGGCGCGCTTCCGCTGCGGACTTGCGATGGGACGGCGCGACGATAGCGAAGTCGACTGCGCATGCGGTATCCCCGACTCCGGCGTCGGGATGGCGTTAGGCTATGCCGAAGGCAAAGGCGTGCCCTATCACCGCGCCATTTCGAAATATACGCCGACGTGGCCGCGAAGTTTTACGCCGGCAAACCAGTCGATGCGCGACTTGGTGGCAAAGATGAAACTCATCCCCAATCGGGAGATGCTCGAGGGAAAACGACTGCTGTTCTGCGACGATTCGATAGTCCGCGGCACCCAGTTGCGCGACAACGTGCGCGTGTTGTTCGACTGCGGCGCGCGGGAGGTGCATATGCGCATAGCGTGTCCGCCGTTGGTCTACGGATGCCCGTATATCGGCTTTACCGAGTCGAAGAGCGACATGGAACTGATAACGCGTCGCATCATCCAAGACTTTGAAGGCGATGCAACGAAAGACCTCGACAAATATGCCACCGAAGGCACCGAGCAACACGAGCGGATGGTCGAAGAGATACGCCGCCGACTCGGGCTTACGTCGCTGAAATTCAACTCCATAGAAACACTTGTCAAAGCCATCGGGCTGCCGAAATGCAAGCTGTGTACGCACTGCTTCGACGGCACCGGCAAGTTTTGACATCAACACAGGAAACGAGTCAGTATGATAGACAACACCATATTCGGGAATCTGACAGCCAAGTTTGTTACGCTTGGGTGCAAACTCAACTTTGCCGAAACGTCGACCATCGGTAAACTGTTGGCAGAGAAAGGCGTACGCACGGCAACTTCAGACGAACAGCCCGACATATGCATCATCAATACGTGCACCGTCACCGAACTTGCCAACAAGAAGTGCCGCCAGGAGATACGGAAGATAGCGAAGGAGCATCCCGAGGCAGTCGTAGTAGTGACGGGCTGCTACGCGCAGTTGCGCAGCGAGGAAGTAGCGCAAATCGAAGGCGTCGACATCGTTGTGGGTAACGACCAGAAAGGCGAAATCGTCGACTTCGTTGAACAATGGTATGCCGAGCGCCGCCCGATGACGAAAGTGACACCGCTGAAAGATATGAAGCGGTTCATACCGTCGTGTTCGCGAGGCGACCGCACGCGCTATTTTCTGAAAGTGCAAGACGGCTGCGACTACTATTGCAGCTATTGCACCATTCCGCGTGCACGAGGACGCAGTCGCAGCGGCCGCATCGACGATTTGGTCGAGCAGGCGCGTCGAGTAGCCGCCGAAGGAGGCAAAGAAATCGTGATAACCGGCGTGAACATCGGCGACTTCGGCAAATTTTCGGAAGGGACGTTCTACGACCTTGCGAGAGCGCTCGACGAGGTTGTCGGCATCGAGCGCTACCGCATATCGTCGATAGAGCCTGACCTGTTGAGCGACGAAACGATACGCTTTGTGGCAGAATCCAAGCGATTTATGCCCCACTTCCACATACCGTTGCAGTCGGGCAACGACGAGGTACTGCGGCTCATGCGCCGCCACTACGACCGCGCGCTGTTTGCCGACAAGATAGCACGCATCCGCGAAGTGATGCCCGACGCGTTTATCGGCGTCGACCTGATAACCGGCATGCGCGGCGAAACGCCGGAACGCTTCGAAGACTCGTACGAGTTTATCGCAAGCCTCGACATCACGCGTCTGCACGTGTTTACCTACTCCGAGCGGCCGAACACTCAGGCGCTGAACATCGACTACGTCGTCACGCCGCAAGAGCGACACGAGCGCACGCGGCGGATGATGGCGCTAAGCGACCGAAAACTGTCGGCGTTTATCGACAGTCGGCTCGGCGAAACGCGCCCCGTGCTGTTCGAACACACGCTTCGCGGCACGACCATGCACGGCTTTACCGACAACTACCTGCGCGTGGAGGTCGAAGCCGACCCGCAATTGTTCAACACCGTTGTCGCCGTACAACTCGTCAAGGCGAAAGGCACGGACGACACAATAATTGGCAAATTACCATGAATAGAATCATTGAAAAAATAGTATATTCCCCACTCAACGCCCTACTCCACGGCTTGGCACATCTGCCGTTCGGCGCACTCTACGTCGTGAGCGACTGTCTCTGCTTTGTGGTTCACCGCGTGGCGCGCTACCGTCGGCGAATCGTCGAAGCGAACATCAACGCGTCGTTTCCCGAAAAGAGCGAACGTGAGCGCCGCGAGATAGTCGACAAGTTTTATCAGCACTTCTGCGACACGTTCGTCGAGACCATCAAGTTGCTGCACATCAGCGAAGAAGAGATGCGGCGGCACATACGTTTCGAGGGCTGCGAGCAGATAGAAGACTACGTTCGCCAAGGCCGATCGGTGGCAGTCTATGCGGCACATTTCGGCAACTGGGAATGGCTGACGAGCATCGTACTCTGGGGCGATTTCGGCGAAAACGTGCATTTTTCGCAGGTCTACCGACCGCTGCGCAACAAGTGGTTCGACGAGTTCTACTACAAGTTGCGCGGACGTTTCAACACCGTGTCGATACCGAAAACCAACGTGGTACTAACGCTGTTAGGCTTTCGCCGCAGCGGAGTCTACGTCACCGGCTTCATCTCCGACCAAAAGCCGAGCCACAACGACGGCCACCACAGCGTGGAATTTCTGGGACAGCCGACGCCGTTTATAACCGGTACGGAGTTGATACTTAGGAAACTCGACCCGGCGGTGATGGTGTTCGACGTCGAAAAGACGTCGCGCGGACATTACACCATAAAATTGGTAAAAATCGCCGACAGCGCGGCGGCTACCGAGGAATATGAAATCACCGACACCTTTGCACGACATTTGGAACAAAACATACGACGCCAACCCGAAATTTGGCTGTGGTCGCACAACCGTTGGCGCCGCCCGAAACACTAAGACAATGAAACCCATAGGAGTCATCATACTCAACTGGAACGGCGCGGAACTGCTGCGCCGCTATCTGCCGTCGGTAGTAGCCAACAACGACGACCGTCTGGCAGACGTTGTCGTGGTCGACAACGGAAGTACCGACGCATCGGTCGAAATCGTGCGCAACGAATTTCCGAGCGTCAAGTTGCTGCAATTCAGCGAAAACTACGGCTACGCCGAGGGCTACAACCGCGCGCTGGCGCAACTCGACTATCAGTATAGCGTGCTGCTGAATTCCGACGTTGCGGTCGGCGAAGGGTGGCTACAACCGCTCTACGACTATATGGAAGCGAATAGCGAAGTTGCGGCGTGCCAGCCGAAAATACTCTCCGACACCGACCGGACGCGATTCGAATATGCCGGCGCCTGCGGAGGCTTTCTCGACAAGCACGGCTACCCGTACTGTCGCGGACGGATTTTCGATACCGTCGAGACCGACAACCACCAGTACGACGAGCCGATAGAGGTGTTTTGGGCAACCGGAGCCGCGCTGTTTGTGCGCACCGATATCTACCTGAATGTCGGCGGACTTGACAAAGACTTTTTTGCTCATATGGAAGAAATCGACCTATGCTGGCGCATCCACCGCAAGGGCTACAGCATCCGAGTTGTTCCGCAATCGACAGTCTATCACCTCGGCGGCGGCAGCCTTCCGGCATCGAATCCGCGCAAAACCTACCTGAACTTCCGTAACAACCTGTTTCTGCTGTATAAAAATTTGCCGGTGCGCCGCGGGCGTTGGGTACTGCTGACCCGTCGGCTCTACGACACACTGGCATGGGCAATGTTTGTAGCGAAGCTGGACTTTGCCAACGCGCGCGCCGTGTGGGATGCACATCGCGACTTCAGCCGCCAACGTCACCGCTACGACGGCACGCAGCCATTCCGGTCGATAGAATGCGACTTTGCGTGCTTCCGCAAAAACATCATCACGGCATACTATCTGCGCCGGAAAACCACCTACGACAAGTTATAGCGTCGGCGGTTTTATAGCGTGGGCGGTTTTACAGCGTCGGCGGGCAGAGATAGCGACGGATGCGGCAGATGAGCGAACGGAAACGCTGCTCGTAGAACTCCGCAACTTTGCCCGAGGGCTTGTAGAGACGCGAGAAAGCGTGCGCCACGACGGCACTTTCGAGGTTCGCGTGGATGAGCATTTCGTTGCATTCGCAGTCGAGCGGTATGCGCAGCGGCAGGCACTTTTTGTCGGGCGTGGGCGACACGAACGACGGGTCGACGTAGGCAGCCAACTTCATGGCGATTTCGAAAATTGCTTGGTCGACGTAGAGCGCGAGCAAAGGGCGGTCGTCGGAGGAAAGTGCACGCGGCTGACGCTCCTCGCTGAGACGCTCCAGATAGGAACACTCGGCACACATTTGGGCGACAATCGAATCCATGTTTAGAGCCATTGTTACGACTACAAAATCTTGTTTTTCAGAGTTTTGAATATTTTCCATGATATTAAGATTATAAGAATTAATACTAAAATCAAACCGATTTTGAGCCTCAAAGGGCGTTGCGGCTCGACGTTGAGTTGCTCGGAGCGAGTCGACCGAGTCGACGAATGGAGCGAGTCGGCGACGACGACTTCCGCATGCGCCGAGCCCGAGGAGCGCCGACGCGACGAGAGCGAGGTGCGGCTGACCGCCTTAACGGCAGAGCGTCCGGCGCTGTCGGGCGGATAAAATTCGATGCGCGTGACGAGCAACTCCTGCGCCGCCGAATCGGCGACGTCGACGACGGTCGACCGTCTGTCGGACGACACCGCTACCGTGTCGGCTGATGCAGCCACCGCCACCGCCTTCTGACGACTTCGGCAAGCCGTCAGCAGCGGGCTAACGAGAGCTGCGACAAGGGTCAGTGCTATGATATTCTTCATAAGAGCCGGTTTCAAAACAAAAGTTAAAATTGAAGTCGCACATTTTTGAATGATTTTTGGTCCTGAACAGAAGGAGCTTAGCGGGCTAAGTGACTGATGTGAAGGGCAAAAAGCATCAAAAATATGCGATTGGTTTGTTCTATTCGTAGTTATCATTATTTTATTTTTACGTTTATGTTGACAGCTTCAATTATTCAACTTTTGTCTTGAAACTGGCTCTTAGATAGAGTCTGTAGAGTCGGCTTTGGGAGAGGAAATAGCGCGAAGCACGACTCGCGGTTAACACTCGGCAAAGCGCATCGCTCAGGTCCAAACCATAACGTTGGCGGAGGTCGCTTACCTTATCAAAAATCTCAATCCACATTTCGCGGCGTGGTCCCTTGACCGGACACTCGCAGCCGCGCGACATCAACGAGACAACGCGACGGGCATAAGCATAGCTGACATCATAAAAGGGGCAGCCCTTAGCGAGGACGCGTCGAGCGAGTTCGTATTCGCCCAAACACTGTCCGCTAAGCGCTGCCTCGCGGCGTTGACGCTTATACTCCTTGCATAACTCGAAGAGCCAAATTCGCCTGTTGTGTTTCATGGTAGTTAGTTATTTCGTTGTATTTCGACGGCAAAGATAATGCAAGAATTGGCATTTTACAAGTCGAATGTGGTATTTTTACCATTTTTTAAGAATTGGGAGGGTGAAGAGCGGAGAGGTAAGGGGTAAGAGTGGAGAGTGGTGAGGGAAATGGGGCGAATGAGACAACGCTAAACGCTCGGTAAAAAAAATATTTAATGAAATTTTTCTTTTATTATTGTAGAAATAAAAAAATAATATGTACATTTGCAGCGGAAAGCCGAGAGAGTATTTCGGCAGGGTAAAAAAAGAGATTGTAAAAAAAGGAAACAACAATAACCCTAAATAGAATTATAACAATGATTAAAGTAGGTATTAACGGCTTTGGCCGTATCGGACGCTTCGTATTTCGCGCAGCTCAAAACAGAGATGACATTCAAATCGTAGGTATCAACGACCTTTGCCCGGTAGACTATTTGGCATACATGCTCAAATACGACACAATGCACGGCGCATTCGAAGGCACAATCGAAGCTGACGTTGAGAACAGCAAGCTCATCGTAAACGGAAAAGAAATCCGCGTAACAGCAGAACGTAACCCGGCAGATTTGAAATGGAACGAAGTTGGCGCAGAATATGTAGTAGAGTCAACCGGTTTGTTCCTCACAAAAGAGAAAGCACAAGCACACATCGAAGCAGGTGCAAAATACGTTGTAATGTCGGCACCGTCGAAAGACGACACTCCTATGTTCGTATGTGGTGTAAACTTTGACAAATACGAAAAGGGCACACAATTCGTATCGAACGCATCGTGCACAACCAACTGCTTGGCACCGATTGCAAAAGTGTTGAACGACAAATTCGGTATCACAGACGGTCTTATGACAACCGTACACTCAACAACTGCAACACAAAAGACAGTTGACGGTCCTTCGATGAAAGACTGGCGCGGTGGTCGTGCAGCATCGGGCAACATCATCCCGTCGTCGACAGGTGCAGCAAAGGCAGTAGGTAAAGTAATCCCCGAACTCAACGGCAAACTTACAGGTATGTCGATGCGCGTTCCGACTTTGGACGTATCAGTAGTAGACCTTACCGTAAACTTGGCTAAGCCTGCAACTTATGCAGAAATCTGCGCAGCAATGAAAGAGGCTTCTGAAGGCGAACTCAAAGGCGTGCTCGGCTACACAGAAGATGCAGTTGTATCGTCTGACTTCCTCGGCGACACTCGCACATCTATCTTCGACGCTAAAGCAGGTATCGCTTTGACCGACACATTCGTAAAAGTTGTATCTTGGTACGACAACGAAATCGGTTACTCTAACAAAGTGCTCGAACTCATCGCTCACATGGCAAAAGTTAACGCTTAATCTACCGATTAAAAATAAAAAAGAGGGTGTATCAAATGGTGCACCCTCTTTTTTTGTGGGAGCTTCGGAGATGCTCGGTTGGTGATAGTAGACCTGCTGACGAGATATCGGGAAGCCGACAAAGGTAAGAGGTAAGGGTGCAGGGTGGAGGGTACAGGGTGGAGGGTGGAGGGTGGAGGGTGGAGGGTGGAGGGTGGAGGGTGCAGGGTGCAGGGTGCAGGG